>JAAYZW010000109.1 GCA_012514645.1 Chloroflexota bacterium | reverse complement strand
TTTTTGAAACGCATATAAGTAAATAACTTATAGATTCCCTTAGGTTCTGGCGCGGGTATGGACACCCGCGCTTTTTTTTGATACTATATTAAGTTAATCAGAGAAAGGGACCGGTACCTAAATGACAATTGAAATAAAACCTCTATCTCCGGAATTAGCTGAGACCTTTACATCGTACATCAACGAAATGGATTTTGACCATGCTCCTCATTGGAAGTTTTGTAACTGTCAGTATTATCACGTGAACTGTAGCAGCGAAGAATGGAGAGCTCGCTCGTCGGCGCAAAACCAGGAATTAGCCCATGAGAATATCCGCAACGGAATCATGAAAGGCTTTTTAGCTTTTGATGGTGATAAACCGGTGGGATGGATTAATGCCAACGATTGGCGAAATTATGCTCTGCTGGAAGATGACGAAGATCTGCGTGAATTAGAAGGCAAAACTGGACTGATTGTTTGCTTTCTCATTCATCCGGATTATCGTCAACAAGGGCTGGCACAGAGCCTGCTCAAAACAGCGGTGGAAGATTTTCGTCGGCAAGGATATGACCGTGTCGCAGGAAAACCATTTGTCTGGAGCGCGCACCCCCAGCGGCAGTATCATGGTCTTCCGAGCATGTTTGAAGCCCTGGGCTTTGAAATTGTTTCTGAAAAGAATGGTGAGCTGACCTGCGTCCTCGAACTAAAGTAAACACCAATGCAATTCTAAATCGACTCACTTGTGAGCGGGTGCAAACCCGCTCTTTTGTTATGTGAGTGAGAGCTGCCACGGTCTCCTGCCAGCAATGGCATGCCACTTGGCTCCAATAAAAAAGGGCTGCTTTGCAGCGGTCCTTTCAACTTATGCTTCTTATACCAGCTCAGCTGACCGATCAAGGCGTCCACAAACCAATCCCTTTCCAAGCATGATCAAGATGTTCAGCCAAAACATCCTTCAATTTGTATTTTACGGTCGTGCGCACGGCATACATTAACTCCACGCCGCCAATTTCATGAATTCGCCGTCCAATCGCTTTCGCTTCACGATGATGCATGTGCCCGTCAAAAGGACCACCAGGAGCCAGCGAGATAAAGTCATCGGTTTTGCCAATTATTATGAGCTTGTCAATCATTTGTTTGACTTCAGCTCTTTGTTGAGAATTAAGCGCCCTGATTTCGGGCTCACCAAAGATTTTATTAAAAATGCTCATGATAACTCCTATATCTACCCTTATTATAGTGGAAAGCTGCTTAATAATCAGTTAAGACTTTCGATTGAATCTCAAGCTTGGTGGGGGTCGTATAAGAACAGTTGTCTTCGTAAAAGGAGTTTACAATGAGCTAAAGAATAGAAGCATGCCTGCTTTCCGATGGAACTGCAGCCTAAGCAGCCCAGTATTATGCCAAGGCTTTTGGCAAACTTACCGAGCAATAACAATCAATAATGAATGATCGTATCGCGGAGTTGACCCCATTTAAGGGCGTCTGCGATGCCTTCTTCGATGCTCTTTTCGGCTTGCCAGCCCAGCAATCTCCTGGCTCGGTCTGCATTGGCGTAAGCGCCAGCAACGTCGCCCGGTCGGGGCGGCTGGATCGAAACCGGCAATTGTTTGCCGACCACCCGTTCAAAAGCGGCTACGAATTCCTTGACCGTGACACCATTGCCAGTGCCCAGGTTAATCACGGTGAAATCGACCTCATCTTCTGAGCCCTCACAAATTGCTTTATCGAAGTTCTCAATCGCTTTCAGGTGTGCCAGTGCCAGATCCCAAACGTGCAGATAATCACGGATGCCCGAGCCATCACGTGTAGGCCATTCGACGCCGGTCAAGTTGAATACCGGCTCTCGCCCCATTGCCACTTCCACCAGCTTGCCGATCAGGTGGCTGGGATGCTGAATGTGCAAACCGGTACGCATCTGGGGGTCAGAGCCAATTGGATTGAAATAGCGCAGGGCGATGCCCTGCATGCCATAGGCAGCGCAAAAATCTTTCAGGACAATTTCCATGATGAATTTTGTGCGCGAGTAGGGGCTCAAGGGGCGCAGGGGAGATTCCTCGGTTACCATAAAGCCCGGCACAACGTCATAAACTGCTGCTGACGAACTAAAAACAACCTTTGGGTAACCAAGGTCTGAAAGCGTTTTGAAAAAATCCATCGACTTGACAACATTTTCCCGGTAATACTCGTAAGGGCGCGATACCGACTCGGGCACCACGATCAGCGCAGCGCAATGGATTGTGCCCAAAATGTCAGGGTGATCGGAAAACAGCCGGCGCACCATTGCCCGGTCGGCGATGTCGGCTTCATAAAAAATGCGGTCTTTCGTGAATTCGGTTCTGCCGGTTACCAATGAATCGAGTATTACAGGCGTATGCCCATGATCCAGTAAAACTGACGCGATCGTACTGCCAATATAGCCTGCTCCACCGGTGATTAGAACTTTCATGTGCCCTCTATGCTTTTTTCTGATTGTACTCCATTGGGTTGCTGGCGGTCACTTCTCTTACCGAAAGCAGGATCAACAAACCGATAACCAGGAAGGCGAGAATTGAACCAATGCCCCAGTATTGCCCGGCTTGCTCGGCTGCCAGGTCTGCCATGCCCCGATTAATGTAAAAATTGTAAGCGTTGTAAGAGATCGCACCAAAAACCAAGGGACCAACAAAGGTGGAAGTCCGACCAGCCACCGAGAGAAAACCGTAAAATTCAGTAGTCTTACTTTCAGGTGCCAGCTGGCTGACCATCGTCCGGCTGACAGCCTGCGCCCCGGATAGGGAGAATCCGGCAAACGCCCCAACAACGAAGAAGCCGACCATTCCATCAACGAGATAGAGGAAGAGCAGTGAGACAATCAGAATCAGCAAGGAAAAAATGATCGCTCGCTTGCTGCTTCTTTGGTCTGATATCCTGCCGAAAAAAAGTGCACCCAACGCGCCGGTAATGTGGAGGATGATCACAAAGATGATCAGCTGTACCTGGCCGAGACCAAAGAGCGTTCCTCCAATAATTGCGGCAAAATCCATCAACATCATGATGCCGTCGTTATAGATCAGAAAAGCGACCATGTAACGAAGAAACTCTTTGTAACTGCGAATATCTCTGAAGGTTGCCACAAGTTGTTTGAAAGATACTGAAAGGAGTGTCTCGCCTTCAGGAATTGGAACGACCGGGCTGAGTTCTTTCACCTTAACAAAGGTGGGGATTGAAGAAACCGCGAAAATGACTGCTGTGAGCAGAAAGGTGTAAGGGATGAAGGCATCGCCTATCAGCTGCATTGGCACAATCGCGATAAGCAGGGTCGCGATCCCACCCAACATGCCGATCGCCCAACCTTTTCCTGAGATGTAGCCGATCGTTTTTGGGGTGGAAACATCCACCAGCAGGGCATCATAGAAAACCTGGGCGCCGCGGTAACCGATCTCAGCCAGAATAAAAAACACCATTGCCATGGCCACATCGCCTGGTCCGACAAAAAAGAGCGCCGCAGTAAAAACTACCGAGAGTGTCGTAAAGAGCAGAAGGAAAAGCTTCTTGTTGCGTGACGAGTCGGCGATCGCTCCCAAAATGGGTGAGATCAACACCACGGCTATCGCGGCAATACCGACTGCCCAGCCCCACAGGCGCGTGCCTTCCGCACCACCAACGACGACATTTTTAAAATAAGCTGAGAAAACTGCCAAAAGAATGACGGCAGCGTAAGCCGAATTACCAAAGTCGTAAAGGTACCAGGCGTGCCTTGCCTGGCGGGCAGGTTTCGTGTTTTCCAATAAGTCTTTTGGGGTTAATTCCATGTTTGATGCGATTCCGATCTAAGAGATTTTTGTCCAGCTTTCTATTGTATCAAACTTAACCCACAAGGCTATAAAAGGATGTGGAATCGTTTCTGTATCAAATTTGACCAAACCGACCATAAAGAGAGAGTTCCTTCCATAATTGAGATAAAAAAATTACAAGGAAATACTCGCAGATGAGAGACCCTTTGTCATCCTGAACGAAGTGAAGGATCTTGCCCTTTGGCTACAAGATTTTTCGCAACATTGTGTGCACTACGTGAAGTAGCCGTAGGGCGAGATTGGAGGTGCCGGATAATTCCATTGGTAAGAGCGTGTCGCGCCTCCAATCCGCCGAAACACGTGCAATTATTGATTTCGGCGGATTGTGGGCACGAAATGTTCACGTAATCCAAGGTTCGTGGTGCCCCCAATCTCGCCCTACATGACCAGCAATCGTTTCTAACAATTAATTTCCAACCGTAAACCGTACGGGCGGGTCCAAATTACGAACGTTGAATAACCACAAAATTCACCAGACCCGTCCTGCGAGCAACCGTAGGGCGTGATTGGAGGTGCCGGAGAATTCCATTGACAAGAGCGTGTTGCACCTCCAATCCGCCGATGTGTGTGTGATTATTGATATCGGCGGATTGAGGAGGGACAATCTCACCGGTATACCAACGCCACAACCTCCTCAATCTCGCCCTACAGGACCGGCATGAGGTGATCGATATCGGCGGATTGAGGAGAGACAATATCACCGGTATACCAACGCCACAAACCCCCTCAATCTCGTCCTACAGGACCGGCACGCGGTGATCGGGATCTCATAGTGACAGACTCTCAATCAATGCTTTTAGGCTATAATGCAAAAAAGTGAACATTGATATTCGCTCTACTGTTATTGTCATCGCGATCATGGCTGCGATCGCAGCAATCGTGCTGGCTGTTCGCGCCCGTAACGCGATTAGTGTTGGTAAAAAGTTGCCGTTTTTCTATAAAAAACGTGAACAATACGAACTGGCTGCCCGCCTGATCGTAGCAGCGCTCGTTTTGTCGCTCTTCGCTTATGCCTCTCTGCGCTGGGGTGAAGGTTTGGCGTACCAATACTTCCCGCCCACGCTGACACCCTCGCTGACGCCAACAATTACGCTTACGCCCACAACTACACTCACACCCACCATCACGCTGACCCCGACGATAACAAACACTCCTTCGGTGACCAACACACCTTCTCTGCCGGCTGAAATCATTGACCAGTTTGAAGCGATTGGCACACCTCAAAACGACTACGTTTTCAGTATCATCAGATTTTCCACAGAGATCGACGAAGATCTTCAACCTATTGAAACAGCCAACGAATTTGAAAACCCTCTTGAGGTCATCTTCGGCAGTTACAGCTACAATATGATGACCAATGGCATTCAATGGACCGAGGTTTGGGTGCGCGAAGGAGAGATCGTGCACTACAATGTTGGCACCTGGCAGGGACAAAGCGGTGGTTATGGTGTTAGTCGGCTGGAACTGCCGGCAGAAGAATGGTTGCCAGGTCAATACCAGTTGCAATTTTATATTGGCACCAGGTGGATTATGAGCGGTCATTTCAGGGTCTTGGGTAATCCTCCCACCCCCACGCCAACCATTTCACCAACTCCCAGTTTGACGCCTTCTCTCACGCCAACGCGGACGAATACACCGCTGCCGACGGCGACGCCTTTGTCCAGCGCAACTCCATAGTTTTTGGATCAGATATAACGGGTGCTCTCGAAACCGCTGGCAAGAGAGGCGGCGACTTCCGCTGCCACCCTGGCGTTGTTCTTCAAAAGGGCGATGTTGGTTCGCTTGCTGCGACCTTCACTGAGGTGGCTGACACGATCCAACAGGTAGGGCGTGATCGCGTTGCCACGGATGCCTTCCACATTTGCTTGGAGCAATGCTTTTTCAATCCAACCTTCAACCAGGCTGCGTTCAATAGCCGCATCCTTTGGCGGTGGCACCACCAGCAGAATCCCGCTTTTTAAGCCCATCCCCCAGTGAGCCTCAGTGATTTTAGCTGCCTCTTTTGGGGTTTCCACGCGTGCCTTTAGCTTGATTCCGCTGGACGTCGCGTAAAAGGCTGGCAGCTCGTCAGTTTGGAAGCCGATTACAGGCACACCCTGGGTTTCCAGGTATTCCATGGTTGCTGGCAGGTCCAGGATTGCTTTGGCTCCAGCACATACCACCAGCACCGGGCAGCGCCCCAGCTGCATCAGATCGGTAGATATGTCTGTCGGGTTACCGCGGTGCACTCCGCCAATCCCTCCTGTGGCAAAGACCTGGATACCTTGTTTCTCAGCCACGAACATGGTGGCAGCGACCGTGGTGCCGCCAATTTCCCCTCCTGCCAGGACAACTCCGAAATCGAGCAAGCTCACCTTGCGGGGGTTTTCAGCCTTTGCCAGCCGCTCCAGTTCGGTTTCGGTTAAGCCAACCTTAACCTTGCCGTCCATCAGCGCGATCGTTGCCGGCACCGCCCCAACCCCGCGGACAACTGCTTCCATGGCTCTGGCGAGCGCGAGGTTTTCAGGTTTTGGCAAGCCGTGCGTGACCACAGTTGACTCCAGCGCTACGAGCGGCAGGTTGTTGCCTTTCGCGTTTGCCACTTCGCGACTGAGTTGATAAGGTGAGCGTTTGAGGGAGGGTTCGAATGGTGTCATAAACCAATTTTACTGCAGCTGACGTGATGAATGATCGGTAGAATGGTTTTTTCTGCAATTCCAATATGGAAATTACTAGAACTAAAATGTGGAACGCACGTTTAATCGCACACCGAATTTGGGACTGCCACGTTACTATTGTATTTGAAGTTATAACAACGACGGGGAGGGCTCAAGGCGTTGGCAAAGATGAAAGATTTTTTCAATCAGCGAAACCCACTCTGTTGGAATCATGCTTTATCTTTACATTATGAATTGCTGTTCAGGAAGAATCAACTATGATTCACTGATTCTATTGGTACAATAAACCAAAAACAAACCATGAGCGAAAACAACCATCAACTTATAAAAAAGCGCTGGACAGTATCCCCCCTGATTCCACCCCACATCAGCCGCGAACTTGATGAGCACTCCCCTTTTCTGAGGCAGCTGCTCTTTAACCGCGGTATTACTTCAGCCGAAGCTGCCCGCGCGTACCTGGGTGAAACTTCCTCTACCCCAACGGATCCTTTCGCGTTGAAGGACATGGACAAGGCAGTCGCCCTCATCCACCACGCACTCACCAACAACCAGAATGTTGCCATTTATGGTGATTACGATACCGACGGTGTCACGTCCAGCGCATTACTCTACGAATTTTTCGACCAGCTCGGGCATTCGCCCCGGGTTTACATCCCCAACCGTTTTGACGAGGGCTATGGTCTTAATCTTGATGCCATTCAACAGCTCGCTTCGGAAGGCATCAACCTGATCATCACCGTCGATTGCGGTATCAAGTCTGTCGAAGAGGTTGCTCTTGCCAGGTCGCTTGGAATGAGCGTGATCGTTACTGACCACCATCTTTCGGGCAAGCAACTGCCAGACGCTAACGCGATCATTGACCCGCACCAGGATGGAGACCCGTATCCTTACAAAATGCTCGCCGGCGTCGGTATGGCTTATAAGATTGCTGTGGCTTACCTGCAGACCTTTTCACATCCTGAGATTGACCCCCGACAATGGCTCGATCTGGTTAGCATCGGAACCGTGGTCGATATTGCTCCCCTGGATGGCGAGAACCGCGCACTCGTAAAAGCCGGTCTGCAGCAAATGCGCTCCACGCAGCGGCAGGGTCTCTATTCACTGATCCAGGCATCGGGCATTAAAATCGAGCAGCTTAACGCCGGGCACCTTGGCTTCGGGATTGGTCCCCGGCTCAATGCTGCCGGGCGCATGGATTCTGCCTACGCTGCTTTCGAGTTGCTGACCACCAAAGATCTGTTCCGAGCCGGTTCACTGGCGCAGCAGCTCGACAATCTCAACAGCCAGCGCAAAGATATCATGCACACCATCCAGGATCGTGTTATTCGCGAAGCAAGCGCGCTCGATCCCGATACACCGGTGATTATTTCAGTTTCTGAAGAATACGAAGAGGGCGTCGTCGGTCTCGCAGCTGGCAAGGTAACCGAAACCTTCTATAAGCCTGCGATCATCGGTCGCGTTGAAGACGGCATGGTTAAAGCATCTTGTCGAACCATTCCTGAGTTCAATATCGTAGAAGCCCTGGATTTGTGTGAGGATCTGCTGGATCACCATGGCGGTCACGCCATGGCTGCCGGTCTCAGCATCAAGATCGGGCAATTGGAAGCATTTTCAGAGAGGATCACGAGAATTGCTCACGAAAAACTGGATGGGATGGAACTGGCACCGGAGCTTTGGATTGATTATGAGATCTCACTCGACCGACTCAAGCCAGAGCACATACCAGGCATTCTTTCAGACATCGCCAAACTTGAGCCAACCGGCACCAGCAACCCCGACGCGCTCTTTTGCAGCCGCAATTGCCGTGTAGCCCGGGCTTATACGGTTGGAGATGGACGTCACCTTAAACTCTCGCTTGGGTCAGGACTTCATCAGTTCGACGCGATTGCCTTCAACCAGGGGCACTGGATGCAAGATATGCCGCAATATATGGACGTTGCCTATGCCTTCGAGATCAATACTTACCAGGGCAGGCAGTCACTACAGTTAAATGTGAAGGATATTAAGGCGTCAGAGCTTGTGTAATTCAGGGGACGATGCGGTATTGGTGAGTTTTCTCTTCAACACGCCCACCGTGATAGGTCAACCGTGAACTGACATCCATGCTGACAGTGCTGTTAACCTCACGCGCGTGTTCAAGGAGGTCCAGCAGAGCTTTCACGGCTGCCTCCGCCTGGCGACCTTGCTCCACACCCATTCGATAGGTAAAAAAACCCTGATTTTCAGCCAGAACGTCAAGGACGGACTGTAATGCTATAGAAAACTCCTGGCTTTTCCTGTTCATTTCAGTTGGATAGAGCGGTTGGACCGGTTTTTTCAGGTTTTTTGCCATGGAATTCAGCATTACTTCTGATAAGAGAAATTCTGCTAATGCTCTACCGCCGGCTAGAACGACTTCTTCATGCACGCCAGATGCGCTTTCAACCCGAACACGCAAACCATATTGGCAATCCTCAGGCACCAACAGAAAATCGGCAGGGTCGACGAGCAGATTGATTCGCTCAAGAACTTTATCTGCATACTCCTGGTAAACATCCTTGATTGTGCGGTCTTCGTTTTCCAGCTTGAGCGCGGGAATCGGCTGCCCCACTCTCATCTGGACTTTGGGTCTTTTCAGCTTAAGTGCCCTGCTGAAGCCGTTACGGAAGCCGCTGAAGCCAATCGGTACCACCGGTGCTTGTGCCTTGTGGCTCAACCAAGCCACACCCACCTGGGCTTTCATTCGACCAGGATCCCACGTGCCGCCTTCTGGAAAGATCCCCAGCACTCCGTCCTGGTTGAGCACACCCACAGCCTGACTCATCGCTGTGCGGTCAAGGTTTCCACGGTTGATCGGAATAAAACCGTAAAATGCCACAATTTTGTCGATCAGACCTTCAAAAGGCAGGTCGCCTGCGCCAATTAATTCGACCAATCGTGAGGGGTACACAGCCATCAGCAGGGGTTCGAGCGTGGAAACGTGGTTTCCAGCCAGGATTACCGGTCCTTTGGCAGGGATATTATCCAACCCGCTGACCTGGGACCGGGTGAGCAACCGCAACAGTCCTCTCCCGAGCAGGTTCAAGGTTTTTCTGCGGAGACTCAGGCGAGGATAGGCGATTTCGAATTCTTTGGGTGTATTCATGGTCTGCAGCGATGGTAACCCAGAAAACAGAAGCGGGTTACCGATAACAAAAGTGCCCCCACGGGAATTCGAATCCCGGTTTCAGCCTTGAGAGGGCCGCGTCCTGGGCCACTAGACGATGGGGGCATCAAGTTAGCAATAATATCACGCACCTTTTTTTGCGTCAATAAATTGGTGCTCGCGTACACCCCTGTACACTTCCGTGTATTCCATTCCTTTTTTTATACAATGGTCTTATACACAAGGAGGCACTATGAATTATCGTCATTTAGGAAAATCTGGTCTCAAGGTTTCGGAGCTGTCTTTCGGTTCCTGGGTCACCTACCACAACCAGGTTGATATCGAGCACGCCAAACAACTGATGTCTGCCGCATGGGACCGCGGCGTCAACTTCTTCGACAACGCTGAGGGTTATGCCCGCGGGCAGTCAGAGAAGATAATGGGGCAAGCGCTGCGCGAACTCGGCTGGGCTCGTGAACAATATGTGCTCTCGACCAAGATCTTCTGGGGTGGCGACACGCCTAATGAAACCGGTTTGAGTTTTAAACATATCGTCGAAGGTGTAGACCGTTCGCTTCGTAATTTCGGGCTCGACCATGTAGACCTGGTCTTTGCTCACCGCCCCGACCCGGATACGCCCATTGAGGAAACCGTGCGTGCTTTCAACCACGTCATTCATCAAGGCAAAGCTTTCTATTGGGGCACTTCCGAATGGCCCGCCGAGTCAATTTTGAAGGCAGCCAAAATTGCCAGAAAGCACCACCTGATCGGACCAACCATGGAGCAGCCCGAATACAACCTGCTTCACCGCACGCGCCTCGAGCAGGAGTATGACATCCTTTTCCGCAAACTCGGATTGGGCACCACAACCTGGAGCCCCCTGAAATCGGGCATGCTCACCGGCAAATATCGCGATGGCACTTTTCCCGAAGGTGCCCGAGCCAGTCTGCCCGGATTTACCTGGCTCAAAGAGATGTTCAGCGACCCCAAGCGCATGCAGGCGGTCGAAAACCTGGCGCAGAGCGCCGATGATTTGGGCGTGAGTCTCGCGCAAATGTCCATCGCCTGGATCCTGAAGAACCCAAACGTCAGCACAGTGATCACTGGCGCGAGCAAAATGAGTCAGCTCGAGGAGAACTTTAGAGCACTGGATGTCGTAGCATTGCTCACAGATGAGGTCATGGCTCGCATTGACAATGCCCTGGTTGGCTATCCGGACGACACGAAAGTCAATTAAAACAGGAACCACTGTAAGGCAGTCTCCCACAGATGCAAGCAGTGGGCGGCTGCCACGCCGTCCTGTTCTCATTCACGGGAGACCGTGGCAGGTCTCCCCTACCTGTTCCCCGCTTCTACGGAACGATGTGGTCTCTCGTTCCGTTTTGCTTTGCTCCCTTACGGTATAATCTTGCCAGCACACGCCGAGGAAAAACTATGACAAAACGCATCACACCAGAATTATTCGACAAACTGGTAGGTCTGGCTGCGCTTGAATTGAGCGCCGAAGAGCGCGCCTATCTGTTTGAAGAGATGAACCACCAACTCGCTTCGGTTGAAGCGATCAGCCAAATCCTGCTTCCTGCCGAAATTGAGCCCTCACTTCACGGACTCGAAAGCCAGGGGGCACCCCCACGAGCGGATTTGTGGGAGCGCTTCCCTGACCCGGCTGCGATCATCGCGCTGGCTCCTGAAACCGAAGACGGCATGATCAGTGTTCCAGACGTGAAGGGGGCAAAATGAACCTGACCGCCTTATCAGCCTTCGAAACAGCCCAAAAAGTCCGTGCAGGAGAACTTAACGCCAACGATCTCGCCGAAGCCGCCCTGGCACAAATAAGAGCCATTGACGGCGTGCCCGGCAGCCTGGCCCCCGGCATTCTTGAATCTGCGGAAGAACAAAAGGTCCATGCTTTTATCCAGGTAACCGAAGAGCTCGCCTTGTCGCAAGCTGCCAGAGTCGATCGCAAGATTGCTGAAGGCGAAGAGCCGGGCGCCTTGGCAGGAGTGCCGGTTTCAATCAAGGATATCTTCTGTGTCGAAGGCACAACTACAACGGCAGCCTCCAGAACTTTGGCAAATTTCATCCCGCCCTACACCGCTACCGCCGTCCAGCGCCTGGTTGATGCAGGCGCGTTGATTTTGGGCAAGGTCAACCTGGATGAATTTACTTTTGGCTCTTCCAACGAATCCAGCGCTTTTCAGCCTTCAACGAACAATCCCTGGAACACCGATCATGTCCCCGGCGGCTCATCCGGCGGTTCGGCAGCCAGTGTTGCCGCGCAGGAAGTCGCCCTCTCGTTGGGCACCGACACGGGCGGCTCCATCCGCCAACCGGCTGCCTTTTGCGGCGTGGTTGGACTCAAGCCCACCTACGGGCGCGTCTCGCGCCTTGGCTTGATCGCGTTTTCTTCCTCGCTTGACTGCGTCGGATCACTCTCGCGCGATGTTCGTGATACTGCCCTGATGCTCCAGGTGATGGCTGGCAGTGACCCCAAGGACAGCACCTCATCCACCAGACCAGTCGGCGACTATCTGAGCGCTCTGCAGCAGGATGTCAAAGGGCTGCGAATCGGGTTATCGCCGGACTATGAGGCGGTTTATTACCCCGATTTCGAAAGTGGCGCAGTGCATTCTGAACCGGTTCAAAAAGAAGTGCGTGACGCAGTTCTGCGAGCTGCTGAGACGCTCGCCAACGCCGGCGCTGAGATCATCGAAAATGTGCCCATGCCCAACACGCGCTATGGTATTCCTGTTTATTTTGTAATCTCACGCGTTGAGGCAGCCTCGAACTTGCACCGCTTTGACGGAGTTAAATATGGCTATCGAACCTCAGCAGAAATTAATGACCTTAATGATCTCTACAGGCTCAGCCGCGGGGAAGGTTTTGGTCCCGAGCCGAAACTGCGCATTTTGATGGGCATGTACCTGTCTGCCGCTGAGCATGCCTCCAATTTCTATCAAAAAGCGCTCAAAGTGCGCGCGTTGATCCGCAGCGATTTTGAAAACGCTTTTGATCCTGAGGGCGATTATTGGCTGGACGCATTACTAACTCCTTCAACCGCTACAACCGCATTTAAACGCAACGCGGTTCTCGGCAATTCAGTGCTGATGCAGTATTCTGACCAAATGACCGTAGCCAGCAACCACGCAGGCGTGCCGGCATTAACCTTGCCTGGTGGTTTGGATGAGAGCGGGCTGCCGATTGGCATCCAACTGATTGGAAGTGACTTTGGGGAAGACACAATTTTGCGCATCGGGCATGCTTTTGAGCAGCTCAGCACAAGCGAAACCTGGCGCAGTGAGAAACCGCAGGTATTGCAGGGTGAGGTGAAGGCATGAAAGACTATGAAGTGATTATTGGGCTTGAGACCCACATCCAACTCAACACCAAAACCAAGATCTTTTGCTCTTGCAAAGCGGATTCGTGGGGTGATGAGCCTAACACCAACATCTGCCCGGTTTGCAGCGGACTGCCCGGAGTGCTGCCTGTTTTGAACGCTGAAGTTATTCGAAAGGGTGCCATTCTGGCTGCGGCAATGCGAGCCCAAATCAACCCGAAATCGTTCTTCGACCGAAAGAATTATTTCTACCCAGACTTGCCCAAGGGTTACCAAATTTCCCAGTTTGATGAGCCGATTGGAAAGGGCGGTTACATGGACGTGCCCCTGCCAAATGGCGAAACCCGCCGCGTGCGCATCCACAACCTGCATCTCGAAGAAGATGCCGGAAAAACCAAAACCGAGCACGGCATGCGTCTGCTCGATTTCAACCGCTGCGGCGTCCCGTTGGTCGAGATGGTGACCGAGCCTGATTTGCGCTCAGGCGACGAAGCAGCGCAATACTTGATACGCTTACGCCAGCTTTTGCGCTGGATCGGTGTTTCGGAAGCGGATATGGAACGCGGGCACCTGCGCTGCGACGCAAACGTTTCTATCCGTGAGCGCGGCAGCACTGTTTTGAATACCAAAACCGAGATCAAAAACGTCAACTCGATTGATTCTGTGCGCCAGGCAATCACTGAAGAAGCCAGGCGCCAGATCGAGCTGGTTGAGTCTGGCGGCAAAGTTGAATCGTTCACGCTCGATTGGGATGCTGACCGAAGCAAATTGAGCAAGATGCGCTCCAAGGAAACCGAAGCCGATTATCGCTACTTTAGAGAGCCCGATTTGCTGCCAGTCGTGCTGAGCGATGAAGAGATTGAGACAATCAAAGCTGGCTTACCGGAGTTGCCCCTCGCCAGGCGGGCTCGCCTCGAGAGCGAATATCAGCTTTCTGCCTATGATGCCGAAATTCTAACCAGCGAACGCAGCTTGTCAGATTATTATGAAACAGCGGCTGCGTCTTATGCTGCTGAAGCCAAATCAGTTGCCAACTGGATGATGAACGACCTCTCCCGCTTGTTGAACGACTTAGGTAAGACCGCTGACCAACTGCTCTTGAAGCCTGAAAACCTGGCAGAAATCATCCGCATGGTCGATGAAGGCAAGATCAATGCCGCCACCGGCAAAAGCCTGCTTAAAAAAGTTGAAGAGAGCGGAAAGTCTCCTGCGAAACTTGTCGAAGATGAGGGTTTGGGCTTAATCGCAGACAGTGACGCCCTGCGATCTCAGATCGAAGCAGTTTTGGCTGGCGCGCCCGATGAGGTTGCCAGTTTTCGCGCCGGCAAGGAAAGCCTGCTGGGCTGGTTTGTTGGGCAGGTGATGCGTTCGTCTGGAGGGAAAGCTGATCCCAAGCGCACACGCGAGATCCTGCTGGAACTGCTCAGCCAGGAATAAGCAAGTACGACCTGGCTTGGTTTCGTGCCCTAATAAATTGCAAAATCTATATATGTAGGGGGAGGTCCCAAACGTGAGCGCTCAATCACTGCTTACCTGGTCTGACCTCTACTGGTCAAGAACTGCTGATATGCATTGAAAACTCAAAAATTTCCGTGATTCCAACAGGGTGGGTTTGGCTGATTAATAAGTTTACCTATGCTCATGTTCTGAACCCACCCCGACGGTTGTTATAAATCCATTCACATTAGCATTGTAGCAGACACAGAATCAAAGTCCGATTAATAGCGCATTTTGTATTTTAGATTTAAATGTTTGCATATTTAGAAATACTGAGTTCCAACCCGGAGAATATTGACACTGCCTCTTTTTAAGCTAAAATAGAGCTCACGCGGGCGTCGCCAAGTGGTAAGGCATTAGCCTTCCAAGCTAACATTCGTCGGTTCGAATCCGATCGCCCGCTCAAATAAACCACCTTTCAAGGTGGTTTTTCGATGCATGGGAGCCGTCAGCCCAATCGTTATCCGAGCAGGCTCACAAAATAAGTTCCTACAACCAGCGCCCAGAGCATCGAATCCAGACGGTCAAGGATACCCCCATGACCCGGGAGCAGCTTGCCGGTATCTTTGACCCCCATGGTGCGTTTCAACAGACTCATTAGCGCATCGCCAAAAAACGCCACCGGACCCATAATCAACCCCAGCACTCCCCCTCGCAAGGGTCCCAACTCGGGCATTGCCTTATTCAAAACAAAGCCGATAGCCACACCAGAAAGCAGCCCTAACAGGGTTCCCCCAAGAAAGCCTTCCCAGGTCTTTTTTGGGCTTAGGTGTGGCAATACCAAGCGTTTGCCGAAGCGGGTGCCAATCAAATAGGCTCCGGCATCGACCAGCCACACAAGCGCGATCACAACCACCACCCATAAATTTCCATTGGGCTCGGTGTGGTGAAGCGTTATGCCAAAAGCGCCCAGCACGCCAATAAAGACCACTCCAAAAAACTGGAAGACCAGGCTCTGAAAGGCTTTTTTCTCGCCATTTTCATAGTTCCATAGTGCATAAACACCCAAAACAGCCAGGATTACGGGTAAGGCGAGGGATTCGAGAGCTATGCTGCCAAAAATTCGCAGCGCGACCACGACCAAAACAGCGCCGATCATCAACACGGTTGAGACAGTTAACTGAGCATCTTTCATCATGCGTGCATATTCGTAGGCGGCAAAAACCAGGATTATAGCCAGGAAGAGGTCAAACACCCTGCCTCCAAGCCAGGCAACCCCCAGGAAGAGGGGCACAAACACACTTGCCGAGAGTATCCGTTGTTTCAACACTATTTTTTGCTGGAGCCCCCAAAGCGGCGGTCGCGGTTTTGATACGCGTCGAGGATAATACGCAAATCCTCTTCGTTGAAGTCTGGCCATAAAACATCGGGGAAGAACCATTCGCTGTAAACCGTCTGCCAGGTCAGAAAGTTGCTGGAGCGCTTTTCTCCGGAGGTGCGAATAACGATATCCGGGTCAGGTGTACCGGCAGTAAACATGGCATCGCTGACCATCTTCACATCGACTTCATCAAAAGTCACTCCGGCTTTGATTAGTTTCTGTATTGCACAGACAATTTCGTCCCTTCCGCCATAATTGAAAGCCAAGATAACATCGATGCGGGTGTTGTTTTTGGTTAGTTCGATCGCGTCTTCAACCTTTTTCCGTAACGAGGGACCGAGACCTTCCAAGTGTCCAATATGCAGTAGACGTGCGCCTTCTTTGTGTAGTTCCTGCAATTCGGTTTCAATAAATTCTGCCAGGAGTGCCAAAAGCCCTTTAACTTCATCTTCAGGGCGACTCCAGTTTTCGGTCGAGAATGCGTAAAAGGTGAGATGTTTAATGCCAGCGTCTGCCGCGGCGCGGATGACCCGGCGCAGGTTTTTGGTGCCGGCACGGTGCCCAGCCAGACGCGGCAGCCCCCTTGCTTTTGCCCAACGTCCGTTGCCATCCATAATGATGGCAACGTGGGCGGGAATGGTAGATGGTTTTTCGCTCACCTTAGAATTCCATAATTTCTTCTTCTTTACGTTTACCA
>JAAYZW010000108.1 GCA_012514645.1 Chloroflexota bacterium | reverse complement strand
TTTTCCCCTTCAGGGACGAAATAAATCTTATGAATAAAGTGCTTAAAACGAAGGATTTCTACGAAGTTACTCGTTGAGTTCTTCGTAGTACTGTCATAGTCTCGACATGGGCGGTTTGGGGGAACATGTCGAAAGCATGCAGGGTGTGCAACTCGTAACCGGCTTGTGCCAGGTGTTTGAGATCGCGGGCGAGGGTGCTGGGGTCGCACGAGATGTAGACAATCTGGCTGGGAGCGAGGTCGGTCAGCGCCTGGCGGGCTCTGGCATTCAAGCCGGCGCGGGGCGGGTCGAGCACTGCCAGGTCGATCGGCTTGATCTGGTCGATAATGCCAGGCAAAATCTCTTCTACCGTGCCTTCATAGAGACTGATGTTGTCAAACTCATCCAGGTTGCCCACAAAATCGAAACAGGCAGAGTGGGAACTCTCGATGGCTGTCAGCTGGTTGGCATGGGGGGCGAGAAAACGGGTGAAGAGCCCGACGCCGCTATAGAGCTCGAGAATCTCAAGGTTTTTCTGCCCTTCGATCAGTGAAAGAACGCCCCTGATCATCTCTTCAGCCACCGACAGGTTGACCTGGAAGAATGATTCGGGCGAGACCAGGAATTCGTTGCCCAGAAGCGTGTAGACCAGGGCATCGTTGCCGCTCATGTTGAGACTACGACCATCAGGGCTGAGGTAGGCGGAGGAGACCGGTAGTTCGATGTTCATTTCTGGTGGTTCTTCGCTATTGCCTTCAAAGATGAGCATTAGCTCGCCGTCACTATCAATGCGCATAGCCAATCGGTTGATCTCGGAGCCAGATTCCAGTTCCAGCAGAGGGAGGAGCTCGTTCAATTCTTCCGGGATGAGCAAACATTGCGAAATTGGCAAAACTTCATTTGACGCAGCTTTTTTGAAGCCAAGTTTTAGCGTGCCTACGACATCGATCGGGTGGAATTGCGCCTGGTTGCGGTAACCGAAGGGAATTGGAGAACCTGTAATTTCGATTTGTGGCGAGTTGGTAAATTTGCCGATGCGCCGTAGTTGATCGAAGACCAGGTCTTTTTTTAGTTCCAGCTGCTGCGCGTAGTCGAGATGCTGATAATGGCATCCACCGCAGCCCCCGAAATAAGGGCAGGGCGCTTGGACGCGGTCAGGGGATTCGTCAAGTAGCCGCGCAAGCCGTCCGCGGGCAAAACGCTCTTTGGATTCTGTGATTTCTATTTCAGCGCTTTCTCCGGGAAGCACAAAAGGCACAAACACTGCGCGCCCATCTGGAAGTCTGCCGAGACAATCTCCGCCGAATACCAGCTTTTCGAACCTGACGGTTTGTATTTCGTTTTCCATTCTGATCACCAGGTTGATTTTACCTTATACCGATGAGACTCCTGGAGCTTCAAAGTACAGAACTTCCAATATTATCCGAGAGTTTTTTTAAAGCTATTTCCCGGATTTATTCAACAATTTTGGACTTGCGATGGGGTGAGTTTAATTTTTTGATATTGAACAAAAAAAGGTTCTCAGTTTAATTTCACATTTCAGGAATGAAAAAAGGTTTAAGTCACGCTAATTTAATTCACCAATACCTGGTATTGAGATATTCAAAGAGAATACTATACCGATCCCAATCTACAGGGCTCAACAATTCTTCAGGTGTAACAATCACATACCTGGATTGATCATTCAGGCATTCACGCCATGTTGCTTCCATTCCTTTGCCGCTGTAAGGATAGATTTTATGTAACAAATTACCATTTTCACTAGGTATCACATGAATATGAATGTAATCGTCAGCTTTGATTGTTTCAGTCTTTCGGTGCGAAATCAATTGTTCTGCCCAGAGAGTTTGTCGCATCAACTGATAGAATGGTTCGAAATAGCAAATAGTGTGATCATTTGCTTTCAATTGTGCTGACTGATTGATCAAATCAGTATATCGTTTTATTCGGGCTATCCCGGGATTGCCGCTTGCTTTGTCTTCATTGCCGTAGGCTTCAACATATTTCCATTCAATAGGAAAAAGAATTTTCCTGCCATCTCTACCCTCACCATAAATCAAGGCATCGATCGAAGTACATTGACTCCCTCTTATTGAATTAACTTCATTCAGATGGTTATCATCACTGATCGCTTCGAATTGAATAAATGCTGGCAGGAACTTGTCAGTTGTCAATGGCTTGACATCGATAATATCAGGATAAATATTCTTAATAATGGATAAGACAGCCTGTTTGTCTTCCCTAAGTGGAAACAAATGGTTCAGACAGGCAACTTGTGAGGAAAGAGGGTGGTTGGTTAATTGACCATTCCACCAGGATATTTTGTTCTGTTTGAAGTAATCCAGAATTGTTTTTCTGGCTGGTGCAAAGAGGTTGTTATTCTCGTCTTGTAGAATGGAGGGGTAGCTATACTTTTTGAACACGCCTCCCCCCATATCGCCATTGAAGACGGAACTGTTTTGCATCAAATTTTGCACCCGAACGTATTGAGAATTTTTATAGTTCACAAGGTGATTATTTAGCTGCATGACATACTCCAGATTGATTTTACCGTAGACTGTCATTGCTATTAATGAAAAGAAAGTAAATCCCGACAGAATGAAAAGAGCGACAAATTAGCCGTTGTTTAATAACGCAACTGTGATAATCGCTACCCAGTTTGAATGTGCGAAAACAACAAGCGTCTGAGAAGCTTAACAGCAGCATCAACTTTGGGTTTACAAAAAAAGATGTTGAATTGTGCTTTTTAGCTCAAAAACGGTTACGATTCGATGAATCTGGTAACCTCGTCCAGGAAGGCTTTTGCGTCAATATATGTTTGGTTATCAGGGTAGTAGCCAATCAAGGGAAAGACCTTTTCTTTGCTTTGTGTGTGGAAAGCCCTTAAAATCGCTTTAGAAAATTTGAGAAAGCTACCTGTCGAAGTGCTGCCCTTGTGGATAATAAATACTGTGAATTCATCATCAACGACAAGTGGTTTATGGTCTCTGATAAGGCGCAGCCACAAGCTATACTCCACAACTTCGTTCTTGCCCTCGTTAAAGCCTCCATATTGGCTGACAAATTCACGTTTCATAAAAGTGTTTTCGTGGGAAATTATATTCATAGCAGAAAGGGCTGTTTCTGGATTGTCCCGAAGCAGATATGTTTGAGGAATCACAAACTTTCTGGCTGAAAATTCTACTAAAAAATTGCCGGTAAGCCAAGTAACATCCGGGTTTTTATGAAAATAATCTACAACCTTGCTGAGAGAATCGCGGTCGAGATAATAGTCATCAGAATGCAAATAGTGGATAACATCACCCGTTGCCACTTCGGTTGCGACATTCAGTGCGTTTCCAACTCCTTTTGGTTCAGATTGGAAAAATTTAATAACATAGCGATTTTTGTTACGTTCAATATATTCATTGATGATCTTCAAAGTCGAATCGGTTGAATAGCTATCATTGATGACGTGTTCGATGTTTAAATAACTTTGGCTCTCAATACTTTTCAAAGCTTTTTCCAGAAACATCTCGCTATTGAAAGTGCAGGTAACAACACTGATCGTAATACTCTTCATTAATTACTTTCCTTCGGATAGATTTTAACCCGATATAAATTGTTTGCATATTTTAGTCGATTATTCAGTTTGCCAGACCGAACATATCTTATGGTGCCTTCTGCCGGGCAGCAGGTGGGTAAAAGGTGGGAGTTTCCAAATTCTGTAATAAGGGTGAAGGAGATAAATACCTCAAATAATCGTGAAAAAAATAACAATCTGGCAATTTCACCTGTCAGGATTTGGGTTATCGGTTACAATACTATGTGAGGTTTCCACAATGTGGAAACTCAATTTTGCTGTGTAAAAATGAATTAGTTCTATTACATAAAACTGGAGAAGATAAATGAAACGTGCAATGGTAATGACCGATGCGAATGAAGCAACCGCTCATGTGGCATACAGGTTAAATGAAGTAATCGCCATCTACCCCATCACGCCGTCATCGGGTATGGGTGAATATGCTGACCAATGGGCAGCAGAAGGCGTACAAAACATTTGGGGGACTGTCCCTTCTGTAGTCGAAATGCAGTCCGAAGGCGGCGCGGCAGGCGCAGTTCATGGCGCGCTGCAGGCTGGATCGCTTTCAACCACCTTCACTGCCTCGCAGGGTTTGCTGCTCATGATTCCGAACATGTACAAAATTGCCGGAGAACTAAGCTCGGCAGTTTTCCATGTTTCAGCCCGTTCGTTGGCTGCCCAGGCATTGTCGATTTTTGGCGATCACTCTGACGTTATGGCGGTTCGCCAGACCGGCTGGGGTTTGTTGGCGAGTAATTCTCCCCAGGAAGCCCAGGACACTGCCTTGATCGCGACCGCTGCTTCTTTACGTGCCCGGATCCCCTTTGTGCACTTCTTTGACGGCTTCCGCACTTCGCACGAGCTGAATAAGATCGAGCGCCTAACAGATGATGACATCCGCGCAATGATCAGTGAGGAGATGGTCCGTGAACACCGCGCACGAGCATTGTCACCAGATAACCCCTTTATCCGCGGCACTGCTCAGAACCCTGACACCTACTTTCAGGGTCGTGAAACCGTAAACCGCTATTACCCCGAAGCCGTTCGCATTGTTCAGGAAGAAATGGACCGCTTCGCCGATCTGACCGGTCGCCAATATCGTCTGGTTGAGTATTATGGCGCTCCTGACGCTGATCGTGTGATTGTTATTATGGGTTCTGGCGCTGAGACTGCTTCTGAAGTTGCCAACTATCTGAACGCTCGCGGTGAAAAAGTTGGTGTCGTGATTGTGCGCCTTTATCGCCCCTTCCCGACTGAGCAATTTATCGATGTGATCCCGGCATCTGTCCAGAAGATCGCCGTGCTTGACCGCACAAAGGAACCTGGTTCGATTGGCGAACCGCTCTACCAGGATGTGATCAACGCCCTGAACGTTGGCATCAACTCTGGCTCTGTTGCCTGCGCAACCATGCCGCTGGTGACTGGTGGTCGTTATGGGCTTTCTTCCAAAGACTTCACCCCCGCGATGGTCAAAGGCGTTTTCGATGACCTGGCAAAAGACGAACCGAAAGAACACTTTACCGTCGGTATCGTGGACGATGTTACCAACCTGAGCCTCGATTACGACCCCAGTTTTGAGATTCTGCCTGACAGTGTTATCCAGGCAATGTTCTTCGGGCTTGGCTCTGATGGCACAGTTGGCGCCAATAAAAACTCGATCATGATCATTGGTGAAGAAACCCCCAACTATGCTCAGGGTTATTTCGAGTACGACTCGAAAAAATCTGGCGGTGTAACTGTCTCTCACCTGCGCTTTGGTCCTGAACCGATTCGTGCTCCCTATTTCATTTCAGACAATGAAGCCAGCTTTCTTGCCTGTCACCAGGTGAGCTTCATCGATCGCTTTGATCTGCTCAAATACTCCCGGTCTGGCTCAATCTTCCTGCTTAACACGACCGTTCCCGCTGAAGAGGTGTGGGAGACGCTCCCTGTGGAAATGCAGCAGGATATGATTGCCAAAAAGATCAAGTTTTACGTGATTGACGCTTATAAAGTCGCCGAAGCAACAGGCATGGGCAACCGCATTAACACGATCATGCAGACTTGTTTCTTCGCGATCAGCAATGTTTTGCCCACCGATGAAGCGATCGCGGCGATCAAGAAATCCATCGAGGACACCTACGGCAGCAAGGGCGAAAAAGTTGTTCAGAAGAACTTCGAAGCCGTTGACCAGGCTGTCGCAAATATGCACAAAGTTGAGTACCCTCACGAGATCACAAGCAAGCACTCGCGACGCCTGCCTGTGCCCGGGAACGCACCTGTGTTCGTGAAGGAAGTGCTCGGTGAAATGATTGCGCGCAATGGCGACAAGCTCCCTGTCAGCAGCTTCCCCGATGATGGCACGTATCCCTCCGGAACAACCCAGTGGGAAAAGCGAAATGTCGCACTTGAGATTCCGATTTGGGAACCCGACCTGTGTATTCAATGTGGTCGTTGTTCGTTTGTCTGCCCGCACGCAACCATTCGCACCAAAGCATACCCGACTGGGCTGCTCGAAAATGCTCCGGCAACTTTCAAGAGCAAGCCTTCCAGCTTCCGTGAATGGAAGGAAGGTTATTCCTGGACAGTCCAGGTAGCCCCTGAAGATTGCGTCGGCTGCGCGCTTTGTGTTGAAAACTGTCCAGGCAAGGACAAGAATGATCCTACCCGCCACGCCATCAACATGGGTCTTCAGCAACCTATCCGTGAAACTGAAAAAGAGAACTGGGAATTCTTCCTGGATCTACCTTTGCTTCCGAGAGAAGAAGTTAAAACCACCAATATCAAATACTCGCAGCAGCTTGAACCGCTGTTCGAGTTCTCGGGTGCCTGTGCCGGCTGCGGCGAAACACCATACATTAAACTGGCTACGCAGCTCTTTGGTGATCGTATGGTCGTCGCCAACGCGACTGGTTGTTCCTCCATTTATGGCGGCAACCAACCTACAACCCCCTGGGCTGTAAATCGAACCGGCAAGGGACCAGCCTGGTCAAACTCGCTGTTTGAAGATAACGCCGAATTTGGTCTCGGTATGCGACTGTCGGTGGACAAATCGACCGAAATTGCACGCGAACTCGTGGCGAAAAATGCTGACGTTATCGGCACTGAATTGGCAGAAGCATTGCTGAACGCCGATCAGAGCGATGAAACCGGGATCAACGAACAACGCAAACGCTTAAACCAACTGAAAGACATTTTGGCAAACCGAACCGAAGATGAGCTCATGCAGCTGAATGCTGTTGCCGAATATCTGGTTAAAAAGAGTGTTTGGATCATCGGTGGTGACGGCTGGGCTTACGATATCGGCTTTGGTGGTCTCGACCACGTTCTGGCTTCAGGGCATAATGTGAATGTCTTGGTTCTGGATACAGAAGTCTATTCAAACACTGGTGGTCAGAGCTCAAAGTCCACCCCGCTGGCTGCAGTTGCCAAATTTGCCGCAAACGGTAAGGAACGTCCCAAGAAAGACCTGGGTAGGATCGCGATGACTTACGGCAATGTCTATGTTGCCCGTGTTGCTATGGGCGCCAGTGATGCCCAAACGCTGAAAGCTTTCAACGAAGCCGAATCATATGATGGACCTTCGCTGATCATTGCCTACTCGCACTGCATCAGCCACGGTATTGACATGAAGAAGGGTCTTGTCCAGCAGAAACTGGCGGTCAATTCTGGTGCATGGATTCTTTATCGCTACGACCCGCGCCTGATGGCTGAAGGCAAGAATCCGCTGCAGCTTGATTCGAAGGAACCGACGGTCAGTGTGGCAGACTATGCCTACAACGAAAACCGCTACCGCATGCTGCTGAACCAGGATGAGGAACGCGCTGAAGAATTGATGCGAAAAGCTGAAATCGATTCTGACCGAAGATGGACTTTGTACTCTCAAATGGCTAATCTGGACTACTCCAGCTACAAATTGGATCTGACCGAAAAAGTGCCGGTGACAGATCCATCGACAACTGCCGAATCTTCGCAGGGCTGGGCAGGACCGAAAGGCTCTTCCCCACAAGCTGAACCGTTCTTCGAGGCGATGACGAAGGAGCCCAGCAGCGACCCGGCGATGGATCGCCAGGACCCTCCTGAGCAAAACATCGCCGCTCAGAAAGCTGACGATGAGTTGAAGAGCACGAAACAAAATAAATCGAGCTCGAAGATTTAATGTCAGATCTTTAGAGTGTGAGTAAAGGGAGACCCGGGCGGTCTCCCTTTTGCTAATATCACAGGGAGCATGACGGTTGTGGGAAGTAAAAATGCTCCGGTCCTCAATCAGCGGTGTACAGGCACTATGGCGGATTGAAACTGAGAAACAAATCCATTGGCACAGGCTCAAAGTAGTTTCAGCTTCGACCTGCAACTTTTGCTGAGAGAACCTTGTTCCTAAGGTAAAATTGATTATGCCCCATTCCACGAGATCGGTTAAAAACAGATTATGACAGTAGTTGAAGACATCAAACAAAGAATCGATCTGGTTGACGTCGTCAGTCAGACAGTTAAGCTAAAGCGGACCGGCAAGAACTATATCGGCTTTTGTCCGTTTCACAGCAACACGCGCACGCCGGCTTTTGTGGTCTTTCCTGATTCTCAGACATGGCGCTGTTTTGGACAGTGCAACGAGGGCGGTGACCTGTTTGGCTACGTCATGAAACGGGATAACCTCGATTTCCAGGAGACATTGAAACAACTGGCAGACAAAGCTGGCGTTACGCTCAAGCCCCAAACCCAGGCAGATCGTAAAAACGAGGAAAAACAGCAAACCCTGGTTGAAGTTATGGATGCCTCAGCGGAATTCTTCCGTAAGCAAATGCTCGAGACCGAATCTGGAAAAAAAGCGCTTGATTACTTGCACAAACGCGGACTGACCGATGAGACCATCAAAATCTGGGGGCTGGGTTTTGCCCCTGACAGCTGGAGTCAGCTGCTGGACCATCTGCTGGCAAAAGGCTACACACGCGAGCTGATCTTGCAAGCAGGCATGCTCTCACAAGGTGATGACGGAAGAGTCTACGACCGCTTCCGCGATCGCCTGATGTTCCCGATCCGCAGTATGTATGGCAAAATCGCAGGGTTCGGCGGTCGGGTTTTAGCCCCTGAGGGTGTGCCCAAATATCTCAACTCTCCTGCTACTGATCTCTTTGATAAGGGACGCCTGCTTTATGGGTTAGACCAGGCAAGGACGGGCATGCGCGCTGAAGCCCAGGCGGTTATCGTGGAAGGCTACATGGATGTGATCGGTTTGCACCAGGCTGGGTACACCAACGCGGTTTCTCCGATGGGAACAGCGTTAACCGAATCACAGTTCCAGCTGATCAAAAAAATGACTTCCAATATCATCCTCGCCCTCGACCCCGACGCAGCTGGTCAGAAGGCTACGTTGAGGGGGCTGGAAACTGCCCGAAAAGCGATGGACATGGATGAGCGGCTCGGGTTTGACTCGCACGGCTTGCTAAAAATTGAGCGTTTCCTTAAGGCTGATATCCGCGTAACCACCTTGCCTGAAGGCAAAGATCCGGATGAGATCGTGCTGGAAGATCCCGCCGCCTGGCAAGAGATCATCGTTGGTGCCAAGCCAGTGGTTAATCACGTTATGGACAGCCTGGCTGAAGGGCAGGATCTGGCTGATCCGAAGGTGAAACGCATGATCGCTGAGCAAGTTTTGCCGCTCATTGAGGATGTTGGCAGCACGGTTGAACGCGAAGCCTATCGGCAGCGGCTGGCAGCATTGTTGCGGCTGGACACACGCAGCCTGCATTTGAATACCGCCGTGGTCTCCCACGATCGCCGCAAGCAAAACCGTGCACACGCCGAGGGTGCTGGCGAAATTCTCAAGCAACCGGTTGCGCTGACAGCCAAGAACCGTGCGTTGGAAGAATTCACCATGAAATATTTGGTTGTCGAGCCAGAATCACTCTACTTGATTAACCGGGCTTTAGCTCGATTTGGTTTGAATGAGTTAACCATCGATGACTTTCAGGAAGGCGATATGAAGCACCTCTTCACTCTTGTGAAGCAAAGCCTCTCACAGGATGAATATGAGGCATCAGATTTTGTTGAAATGAACCTGGTCGATGATTTTGAGCTGCCCGAGCTGCTTGCCATCGAAAAAGAATCACTCAGCGACATGCAATCCAAACTATTCAAGGACCGCACACGCAGTATTTTACGACTGCGGCACAACAATGTGGAAGACCGCCTCAGGGAAATTCACTATCTTCAAAACGATACAGAAGAAAAAACGTACAGCCAGGATGAAGCCAATGTGCTTTACCTTGATCTGATTGAGACCCGTAAGAAGATCGACCAAGCTCTGATGAGCCCCGATTCGGGCGGCACGGGCAAAGTCAGGAATATTCCCGGTGTCTATCACCTTGGCGGGAGGTCTCATGGTTCCAACTAATTCGAAAAATGAAAATTCCGAAGACGATGAGAAGACAATTCAAGAAAACCCGGTTGAAATAACGGATGATCCTATTCAGCTTTATCTTCGAGATATCTCGCATACACGACTGCTGGACGCCAAAGAGGAGTTTCACCTGGCAATCATGGTCCAGGCGGAAGAACAACTCTCGCTTTATCGCAAAGATGATGGCAGCCTGAACGCAGAGAGTGTTTTTTTGGATATGCAAACCACCTGGGAGCAGGTGAAACGGGACGCGCAAAGATTGCAGACGGAAAAACCTGAATTGAAGCAAGTTTTACTCGAAGCCTCAACCATGGAAAGGGACACTCTCGAGGAATCTGAATCGTATACACGCAATTACCTGGATGATCCCCGCTGGGGCAGCGACAAGCACTGGGAAACGCTGGCGAAAGATTTGCTGCGCTTCTTCATCGATGCTTATATTTTGCCGAGGAGCTGGACAACCGGCATGATCGCGCAACTGGCTGAGCAACAGGAATCACTCGATAAGCAGATACTGGGAGATACGCCTTCTGACCTGGAGCTAAACGCACGGGAAATTGAAGTGGAAGAAAACGCCGATTGGGCAACCCAATTATTTGTTGAGTTCAACCTGCGCTTGGTGGTCAGCGTTGCCAAACGTTACCGCAACCGGGGAATCGGCATGATGGATCTCATCCAGGAAGGAAACATTGGACTGTTAAGGGCGATTAAAAAGTTTGATCCATCAAAAGGTTTTCGCTTCAGCACTTATGCAACCTGGTGGATCAGGCAGGCTGTGAGCCGCTATATTTTGGAGAATGCTCGCACAATTCGCATCCCCGTGCATATGGTTGAACAAATCAGCAAATTGGTCAAGATCCAGCATAAATTGGTGCAGACCCTGGGGCGCGACCCGACCTTTGCTGAAATGGCGGTTAAATCGGGCTTTTTAGCTGAAGAGGATGTTGAAGCAATTTTGGAAATTGGCGGAAGCCGCGAACTGGCAGACCCCGCGCTTTTACGCCGCTGGGATGATGCTACCCAGAAAGTGGAACAGGTTTTAAAATCGGCGGAAGAGCCGATGTCACTGGAGAGCCCCGTTGGTGATACGGAGAATGGGGTGTTGGCAGATTATATTCCTGACCACGAAAGCGAAGACCCGATTGAAGAAGTGCTGCGCGATTCCTTGCGCGATACGGTCAAAGAGACCCTGGATTCGCTCCCCGACCGGCAGCGCGAAGTCCTGGAACTGCGCTTTGGTTTGATTGATGGGGTTTATCACTCGCTCGAGGAGGTTAGCCAGCGTTTTGGTCTTACCAGGGAACGCATCCGTCAAATTGAGTCGTCTGCTCTGCGGCGCTTGCGTGACCCCTCACGCAGTAATCCGCTGCAGGATTTTGTGGATGAGGATTAAAGTTTCACTGTCAAGCTGAGTGAAACGATACGAAGTGTACGATGTATGGGTCTTTACACATAACCTTCAGGATTCTTCACTTCGCTCAGCATGGCAGGATATTTCTGAGGTTGCAATGACTTATCACACTGATTTCTTTCAAAACCCGAATGACTTCCTCGCCAGGACATTAACCGATTTAGCGAAAGACGAAACCCGCAACAACCTGCTGCTTGGTTTGGCGCTGCGATTAAAAGAAAACCTGCATGCCTATGGCGAAGGCGATCCGTTGATGGTCGTGGTTACAGATTCTGTCGGAAAAAATGCCGCAATGGCGGTGATGACGCCGCCTTTCCCAATGATTGTCAACAGTGATTCTGTGAATGAGGAAGCATTGACAGCGCTCATGGAAGCCTTGATTTCTGAAAACTGGCAGTTGCCCGGTGTAAACGGGGTCGCTGAGGTCAGTGACACCTATGCCCGAATCTGGCAGGCGCGAACCGGGAAATCTGCCAGGTTGCACATGCGTTTGCGCGCTTACGAATTACACGAGGTGATCAATCTCGATTTCCCAGAAGGTGCAATGCGCATAGCCGATGAAAAGGATGCCCAACTGACGGCTGATCTGCTAAACGCGATGAGGGCTGAGCTAATGCTGCAAGGTGATACTCCGACTCCTGAGAGCGTGCTTCAGATTATTCGTATGAAACGAGTGTTTTTTTGGGATACAACTGAAAAAGTTGTCTGTATCACCATCGCGAATCGCCCGCAGATCAAGGGCATTTGTGTAAGTGGAGTTTATACACCGCCTGAGTTTCGTCGAATGGGCTATGCCCGGGCGTTGGTGGCAGAGGTTTCCAGGGAAATGCTTTCGCGCGGTTTTGAACTGACCAATCTTTTCACAGACCTTGCCAACCCAACCAGTAATAAGATCTACCAGGAAGTCGGTTATAAGCCGGTTTGTGATTATCACCAGTACCAATTTAAGTAGGGAAAAGTCTGCCTGTCCCTCAGGCCTCGAGTGGTCGAGGCAGGTCTCGACCTTAAGTGTTTGGTTGTTGTACGCATAAGCAGGATATTGTATTTCCTCAATCCCACTGTGCGGATCGGACCACTGGCGGGTTTTCGCCTCCCCGGGCAGAGCTCTTTGTCTTGTATAATTACTTTATTGCCCATTAAAATGCCATGATATTTCTTCGGTTCGAAGAGAAGAGGAAAAGATGAAACGAATGCTTATCTGCTTAACCACCGTGATGCTTTTACTTTCCGCATGTATAGTAGACCCAGAAGAAGAAGCTCAGATAAGTACACTCCAGATTACACCCGATATGGGCATTACCAGCGAGGTCCCGACAACGGAACCCACCGAGACTGCACTTCCAGCGACGCCCACGCCTACAATCCTTGTTGAAACCAGCACGCCTACCGTCACTTACAGCCCTACTTCGAAAGCACCCTACATCTATAGCGTCACACCCAGCCCCCTTGCTCTGGAATGGCAGCAGGATATTACAAATCTTAAGGCACTTCTTCTTGCGCAGGAACTGCCAGAAGATTTCTACAATGGTGGAGAAGAAATCGTCATTGAAGACCCTACGTTATTTTTTGATCCAAACGAGATTTTTACAGTCCTCGACCACTTGAGTATGCAACCTGGTTATAAATTGGCATTTGTGTACCTCACAAGCAACCTGGAAGGCTTCCCGGTGGTATATGCGCAAGTAGAAGGCGAGAACCCTTATCGCAGCTTTACGGAATTTGTGGCAGACAGACCAGAATGCGCTGAAAAGCGAGAAGACAGTTGTTACGCCAGTAACCATATGGAACATGATGGTACAGCTCTTGGTTATTTACAATTCTTGACTTTTGAAATAATGTATGAGCAGTTTTATTTGTTCTGGCATGCCAATTACAATGATGGGAGACCGGTGGCAACGTCTGAACAATTGGAATTGATCCTTGAATGGGTGGATCCTGATATGTTCGACATGGATTATGCGGCGTTTACTAGCTACGGAGACATTAATTTTACTGATGAACAAAAATCCACCGCCCGGGAGATGGAGCTTGAGCCAACTGTGACGATAAAAGAAGATGGCGCGGATGTACGTTTCGTGTATTACACCAAATGGGGAGGGTTTTATGAGCTCAAAGCCTGGGTGCCGAAGCAAAACCTAATAGCGTATGGGTTTAGAGAAGCGAACCAACTTTTAGAATATGAAATCCCAATCAATTTTTAGTTCCCCAGGTTTTCTGGTAAAGATCGCTCGAATGGGTCGAGATCTGCCTGGATCTCACGAATTTGGCAACAGAAAAGAAGTTGGCATTTGCCAACTTCTCTTTAAAAACTATTGAAAGATTATTCTTCGTGCAATTCCTTCTGGCGGGCGTCCATAATTTCCTGTGCCAGGTGAGTGGGAACCAGGTCGTAATGGTCGAATTCCATCGAGAAGGTGCCGCGACCACCGGTCATCGAGCGCAGGTTGGTGGTGTAGCGCATCATCTCCGCCAAGGGAACTTCCGCGGTGATGGTGGACTTGCCGCGGTCAGTATCCATACCCTGAACACGCGCACGCCGGGTGTTGAGATCTCCCATGATATCGCCCATGTTTGCCTCAGGCATATGCACAGAGACTTTCATGATCGGTTCATAAAGCACCGGATTCGCATCTTTGAAGGCTAATTTGAAGGCTTCGCGTCCGGCGATTTCGAAAGCGATCGGTTTTGAGTCGACCGGGTGTTCCTTACCGTCGAAGACAGAAACGCCCACATTGTGGACCGGGAAACCGGCGACAACGCCTTCTTTCATAACGTTGCGGATTCCTTTTTCAATTGGAGCCATATAGTTGTTGGAAATAGCACCGCCAAAGACATCGTTGCTGAAGGAGAATTCCTCACCCTGCAAGGGGAAGACCTTCAGGTGAACTTCACCAAACTGCCCGGAGCCGCCGGTTTGTTTTTTGTGCCGATACATGGCACTGGCTTCCTTTGTGATGTGTTCTTCATAGGGCACCTTGGGATCGTGCAAGTCGAGGCTGAGCTGGAATTTTTGCTCAGCGCGCCTGACCGCAACGTCAATGTGCTGGTCGCCCATGCCAAAAATCAAGGTCTGGCGGGTGGCAGCTTCCATTGACCATGAGAAGGTCAGATCTTCCTCTGCCAGTCGGGTGAGCGTTTGGCTCATCTTGGCAGCGTCAGACTGTGTGCGCGGAGTGATGGCAACGCGGTAGAGCGGGTTTGGGTAGGTGGGTGCCGGCAGGGTCAGATTCTGTTCCTTAGTGGTCAGCGTGTCGCCTGTGGTGGTGACACTTAGTTTGGAGACCGCGCCAATATCACCGCTGTGAATTGCGGCAACTGACTGCATCTCTTTCCCATACGGAACCTGCACGCTGGCAAGGCGTTCTTCTTCGCCCTTACTGGCGTTCCAGACACGGGTGTCTGAGTTCATTGTGCCTGAGTAAACCCGGAAGTAAGTCTGACGACCAACAAAGGGGTCGGCAGTTGTCTTCCAGACGTAGGTTGCCAGGGGACCCGAATCTTCGAAATGCAGTTCGACTTCACCCTTGGGCGAGTTGGCAAGCACAGCCGGGCGATCTTTTGGAGCCGGAGCCAAGGCGAGTAGGGCATCCATAAGGGGTGCGATGCCAACCATGCGACCGCCAGCGGCGACCAAAACCGGGATAATGTTGCTTTCAAGGATGGCTTTACGTAGTCCCTGGAGGATCTCTTCGGAGGTCAGATCTCCATTCTCGAAATATTTTTCCAGCAGACTATCTTCACCTTCGGCAGCGGCTTCCACGAGCACCATCCGGGCTTCTTCGGCTTCTGCCTGAAGTTCAGCCGGGATATCGGTGGCTGTCTTGCCATCGCCTTTATATGCTTTCATCGTGACCAGGTCAATAACACCCTGAAAATCTGTTTTCTCGCCCCAAGGCAATTGCATCGGGATTAAACGTTCTTCTATGCCATTTTGGACTGAATCAAACGCTTTCTGGAAGCTGGCGTTATCGCGATCCATCTTGTTGATCACCATGATCTTGGGCATGTTGAATTCGTTTGCCAGGCTCAGCGCGGTTTCGGTGCCGACTTCCAGACCAGAGACAGATTCAACCAAAATCAGGGCGCAATCTGCCACGCGCATGGCGGAAACAACTTCACCAACAAAATCGGTGTAACCTGGTGTGTCCAGAATATTGAATTTGACGTTCTTATAAACAACTGGGATGACCGAAGTGAAGAGCGAGATTTGCCGTCGCTTTTCTTCGTCGTCAAAGTCGGAAACAGTCGTACCGTCTTCGACGCTGCCGATTCGAGTGGTGGCTCCAGTAAAATTTAGCAAATTCTCCACGAGAAGTGTCTTGCCCGAATTGCTGTGTGAAGCAAGAACGACGTTGCGAATGTTTGCGGTTGAGAATTCTTTCATTTTTTGACCTTCCTATTGTCTGGCGCGGAACCCCACGCGGAATTAATTAAGTAATTCGGCGTTTTAACGCCGACTTTTTATTATATCAAAAGTTTTACTGAAATGAGGGCTTAAATTACACCAAGCAGCTGTCGAATGTGGTCAATGTGATCGCGGCGGTGCCAGAGCAAGCGCCGGACGATTTTTCGGGCAGTCCAGACTTCCTGGGCATGTTCTGTCTGACGATGATCTCCGATCAGACCCGGCAGTGAATCAACTATGGCGATATAGCTTTTTTCAATGGCAGAAACTGGGTCCTCGTCACTGGATAGCTGCGGTGTGGTTATGCCAAGATTGCCCAAATACCAAAGTTCTGCCAGAGCGACATGCCTCACAATACCGAGAATGCTCCAGCGCTGACCTTCACGAATGAGATTGAGCTGGTCTGGAGTCAGAAATTCGATTCCCGCCAACAATTCCTCCTGCTGCCACTGCAGCACCTTTAATGCCTGCTCGATTTCGGTGCTTGTGAGCGGGCGAAGATCGTCCTGGAAGAAGGCATTGACCTCATATTCGTGACCCTTATGTTGAATTCGGAAGACGGTAAAGGTTTCATCGACGTGAAAGTCCATCCCATCAAGCTCAAACCAAGGCTCTACGGTGTGTAACCGCACCCAATAGTCGAATTCCAGCAATTCGCGCGGGAGATTGAGAAGCGCTTCAGCTTCATCTTTCCCGTTAGCGAAACAACCGGGAAAATCGAGCGCCCAGGCTGTGTAAAGAATGCCCGGGTTTTCTTCCATCCCGACGCGAATCAACATTGGTTTACTCGAAAAACACGGGGAGGTGTCCAAGCGCAAGGATATCGCGCCACTCCGCACGGTCGCCTTCTGTCAGAATGCCAACTTCGCGTGCTGTGATCGCTCCAGCTTTGTCCATGACAAGGTGCATACCCTGGAGGGTCGAACCGGTGCTGATGACGTCGTCAAGCAAAACGACTCTTTTGCCCCTGATCAGCTCGACATCTTTCTCATCAAGGAAAAGAGTTTGCGGTTTTCCGGTTGTAATCGAAAGCGTCTCTGTCGAGATGGCATCGCCCATGTAGGGTTTGTATTCTTTGCGTAAGACGATATAAGGCTTGCCGCTCACTTTTGAGAGCGTGTGCGCCAGCGGGATTGATTTTGCTTCAGGTGTGAGAATGACGTCATATTCGGTATCTGCCAGCAAACGGTTAAGCTCAGCGGCGCAAGCGTCGACCAATTCGACATCGCCAAGGATGTTCAGGATGGCGATGCGAAGTCCGGGTTTGACTTCGAAAAGCGGCAGCTCACGCTCGATGCCAGCAATATTGATAGGGTAAGTCTCTCGGTTTTCCATGAACCTCCAAGGTGTGTTTGACTGGCATGATTTTATCGCAGAAAAGAGGATTGCGTGAAATCTTAATCTAAGGGAAAATATATGGAACCTGATGAAAAGATAGAGAGCTTCGGTCAAAAAGCGTGTTTGCTCTGCAGACCAGCACAATCGCGGTTAAACGAGCTAATGCTGCGGACGCCGACCGCAGCATTAGTGTATTAAGGAGGAGGAGAAGAAGAGAAGTCGCCCTTACGACTTTATATTACAATAAACCTTGAAACAATACTTGACGATTAACCTACGATTACCCTACGACTTATGCCAGGAGACATGATTATGACCACATCCTACAAGCTAAACACACCAATCGGTGTGCTGCAGATCTTTGCCAGCCAGGATGCCCTGACCAGCATTCAACTAGTTTCGGAAAAACAAGAGACGCAAACCGAAATTCCACCAGAAGGAGTTATCAAGCAAGCGGTGCAGCAATTGCAACAATACTTTTCAAGGGAATTGAAGCAGTTTGACCTGCCCCTCGACTGGACTGGGGCCACTGCTTTTCGTCAGCACGCGCTTCAGGCTGCCATGCAAATTCCCTGGGGCATGGTGATCACCTATGGGGAGCTGTCAAAACTGAGCGGCAACGATCGTGCGGCGCGAGCCTGCGGGGGCGCGCTGGCAAAAAATCCTTTTATGATTGTGGTCCCCTGTCATCGTGTAATCGGGTCAGACGGGTCCTTACACGGTTTCTCAGCCGAAGGCGGGCTCAAGGTAAAGCAATGGCTGCTCGAGTTTGAAGGAGTTCAATTTAAAAACGGAAGGGTTGCCAGGTAATTGGGCAAATATGAACACTGAGAACAACGAATTCAAATCAGGTTTTATCTCGCTGGTTGGTAAACCAAACGCTGGTAAAAGTACCTTGCTCAACCAACTGATGGGGCAGCTAATTGCGGGCGTGTCTTTCAAGCCGCAAACGACACGGCGAAGGCAGTTGGGTATTCTAACCACAGATGAATACCAGATGATTTTTACAGACACCCCAGGGCTGAACAATGCCAAAGATAAGTTGAGCCAGTTCATTAATAATGAAGTCAGGTTTGCTCTCGAAGACGCGGACATTTTGCTTTATGTTGCCGATATCAGCAAAGCCCCCGACGCACTGGACCAGGAACTGTCTGCCCTGATCAAAGAAAAAAGAGCCAATCAGCATGTCATCCTGATCTTCAACAAGAGCGATCAGGCATCTGCCGGTCAGGCTTCGCAAAACAAGCAGGCATACCAGGCTTTATTCCCGGAGGACCCCTCGCTGGAGGTCTCTGCCCGAACCGGTAAAGGTCTGCCAAAATTGCTCGAAAAAGTTAAGAGTTTACTGCCGGTCGGTCCCGAATATTATCCGACTGACCAAATCACGGAGGATTTTGAGCGCAGCATTGCGGCGGAGTTTATTCGCGCGGCGGCGATGGAAAATCTGGATGACGAACTGCCCTACAGCATTGCCACCCTGGTGAACGATTACAAAGAACGCGAGAATGATGTCCTCTACATTCACGCAACCATCTTTGTAGAGCGGGAAGCGCAAAAGGGCATCGTAGTTGGCAGAAAAGGTGCCAAGATTCGCGAAATCAGCACGGCAGCACGCTTAGCCATTGAAGAAATGACCGACAAGAAAGTCTTCCTGGATCTGCAGGTAAAGACCCATAAAGACTGGAAAAACGACACCGCGTTTCTGGGTCGTGTTGGATTGGCAGGGGCTGGTAATGCCTGATTGGGGCACGACGTCCCTATTGATTGTGACAGCCGCTTTCACCGCTGCCAACTGGGTAGCCATCTGGCGTGGAAAATTTTCGGTCTATTACGCTACAAAGCCGTTGGTTTTGTTGGGCTTAATCGCGGTATTTATCCTGAACGGATCAATTGATTCCTTCCGATTGGCATTCCTGTTGGGGTTGGAGTTCTCGCTGCTTGGCGATGTGCTCTTGATTCCCCAGGGAAAGCGCTGGTTTCTGGCAGGGATGGGTGCCTTCGCGGTGGCACAGGTTTTCTACATCATCGGGTTTAATGCCAGCCTGCCTTCCATCCCGGTGCTGGTAATCGGTACCGTCGGTTTCCTGGCTGGGGCTCTGATATTGCACCTGGCAACTGACCGCCTGGCAGCAAATACGAACCTGAGCCAACGGTTTCTCTGGCTTGTCAAAACCTACAGTTTCCTGGTTTTGGCAATGGCAATCAGTGCTGTATTATGCCTGGATCGCCCTGGCTGGTCAGACACTGCCGCGTTGATGGCTGGAATTGGGGGATACTTATTTTTGGTTTCCGACATAATGATCGGGTTGGATAAACTCGATCGCAGGCTGCCCAGGCACAAATTCTGGATTATCGTCACTTACCATGTTGGTCAATTTTTGATAACAGCAGCAGTTTTGACTTTTCATGGAACATTCATATGAAAACAATGCGAGTTTTGGCTCGAATAATTGACGAAATCAAACCGAAAGAGTATACTAATAAATTGTGAATATAACCCTTTGGGAGTAAATTATGGATAACCCTATCGATTCAACCACTAATGATCAAACCATCGCTGCGAAGCAAAAATTCGAAGGGAAGGTGTTGAAGACCACACTGCAAGGAGCTATTGTAGATATCGGTTCTCAACTACCTGCGTTTTTACATGTCTCCCAAGTTGTCGATCCCGAGAATATAGAAAGAGACGTCACTAATCTTGACGAAATTCTTAAAGAAGAGCAGGAAATCACTGTCTGGGTCAAACGCGTTTTGAAAGACCACTACGAACTGACAATGCGTGAACCACTGCTGTATGAATGGCGCGAGCTTGCCCCCGAGATGAACCTGAAAGGGACCATCATTAGGCTGGAATCTTTTGGCGCCTTTGTAGAAATCGGAGCCGAACGACCTGGTCTGGTGCATGTAAGCGAACTTTCCCACAATTTTGTGCGCGTACCCTCAGAAGTCGTCAAGGTCGGCGATGAAGTTGATGTGAAAGTCCTGGAAGTCAATCGCCGTAAGAAGCAAATTAAACTGAGCATGAAAGCTCTGCTGGACACACCGGAAGAAATCATGGCAGAAATTGCTCCGCCCAAACGCAAAGGCAAAGGCAAAAAAGAAGTCTTAGAAGTTGAGGAAGAAGAAGTCATTCCCGATCCGACCTTCATGGAAATTGCCATGCGCAAGGCGATGGACCGCGCTGAATTGCGCCGCCCTGAGATTACCAGCCGCATCAAGAAGCAAAAAAGGCTGGACACCGAAACCGACGATATCTTCGAGCGCACTTTAACCAACAAGCTCAGCAGCGCAGGCGACATGGATGAATAGGCGACGGATAAGCCTAACTAAACCTGAGTAATTTCCGGGGAGGGCTGGATTAACCTGCCCTCCCTTTTTGTTTAACCAGTTCGAGGTGCTATGGCGATCAAATACATTTTTTTCACTGGTGGTGTGCTTTCCTCTGTTGGGAAAGGTGTCACAGCCGCCTCTGTTGGGCGCTTGCTGAAAGCCCGTGGTTTTTCCGTCACCGTCCAAAAGCTTGATCCTTACCTGAACGTCGACCCGGGCACAATGAGCCCCTACCAGCATGGTGAAGTCTATGTACTCGATGACGGCTCTGAGACCGATCTGGATTTGGGGCATTACGAACGCTTTTGCGATCTCAGGCTTAAAAAAACCAGCACGGTCACAACCGGTCAGGTTTACGAAGAGGTAATTGAGCGTGAGCGTCGGGGAGATTACCTGGGCGGTACTATCCAGGTGATCCCACATATCACAAACGAAATCAAACGACGGATCAATCTGCTCGGTCGCACCAGCGAAGCCGACATTGCCTTGATCGAAGTCGGCGGCACGGTCGGTGACATTGAGGGGCAGCCTTTTTTGGAGGCGATCCGTGAAATGCGTAATGAACTCAGCAGAGAAAATACTGCCTTTGTTCATATCACCTGGCTTCCACATCTGAAAGCGACCAGCGAGACGAAGACCAAACCGACCCAACATTCGGTTCGTGAGCTGCGCTCCATCGGGATTCTGGCAGATATGATCATCGCGCGCAGTGATTACCCTGTTGAAAAAGACATCACACAGAAGATCGCCAGGTTTTGCGACGTCAGACCTGAGGCGGTGATCCCGTTGGTTACTGCTGACCTGCTTTATGAAATTCCCCTGCAACTGGAAGAGATGCGCGTAGCCGATATTCTCCTTGACGTGCTCGGTTTACAAGCCAAGCAGCCGGCAGAATTATCAGGCTGGCGTTGGATGGTTAAGGAATTGGGCAAGACCAAGCCAGCGCTCAAGATTGGTTTGGTTGGCAAGTATGTGGAATTGCATGATGCCTATCTTAGTGTAAGAGAGGCATTAAAACACGCCGCACTGTACTATGGAGTCGATGTGGAGATCGAATGGATTTCTTCCTCTGATATTGAGAACCAGGAAGACGCCGAGGAAGCTTTGGCAAAAATGGATGCTATTGTCGTGCCCGGTGGTTTTGGCAGCCGCGGTGTGGAAGGAAAGATCCGCACTGCCAGGTATGCCCGCGAGAACCGGGTCCCTTACCTGGGGTTGTGCCTGGGCATGCAGGTGATGGTGATTGAATATGCCCGCAACGTGCTTGGGCTGGAGGAAGCCAACTCGGCTGAATTTGACAAAATGACAAAATATCCGGTGGTTGACTTGATGATCGATCAAAAAGGACTCGACCGCCTGGGCGGCACGATGAGACTGGGGTTATACCCTTGCCAGCTTCAGGAAAACACGCTGGTGCAAAGCTTGTATGACCAGGAATTGGTTGAAGAGCGCCACCGGCATCGCTATGAAATTAATAATGAGTACCGGGAAGCATTACAGGAACATGGTTTGGTCTTCTCAGGGCTATCCCCTGATGGATTGCTGGTGGAAATCGTGGAGAACCCGGAGCAACCCTTCATGGTCGCGAGCCAGTTCCACCCGGAGTTTCTCTCAAGACCCAACCGCCCACACCCCTTGTTTTTGGGGCTTATCCGGGAGGCGTGCCGGCGAAAGGGACTCCCTGATGAAATCGTTTCGCTTTGATTTAAATCCTGACCTAATGCAGTCAGGTTATACTTTTAGAACACTAATGGAAGAAAGGTAATACAAACTATGGATACGATAATTGAATTTGTTAACGCAATAGAAATTTTGGATTCACGGGGAAACCCCACCGTGGAAGTTGAAGTAGTCTTGACTGATGGCAGTTTTGGCAGGGCAGCTGTGCCTTCCGGAGCGTCAACCGGTATTCACGAAGCACTCGAATTGCGCGATGGCGATAAGCATCGCTATAACGGCAAGGGCGTTTTGGAAGCCGTGGAACATGTCAATGACGAAATCGCTGACGAATTATTTGGGATGGACGCGATCGAACAGAAAGAAATCGACGAACTGCTGATCGAGCTGGATGGCACGCCCAACAAATCAAAATTTGGCGCCAACGCAATCCTGGGAACCAGTCTTGCGGTTGCCAAGGCGGCTGCCTCGTCGTTGGGATTGCCCCTCTATCGCTATCTCGGTGGTGTTTATGCCCATGTTTTACCCGTGCCGATGATGAATATCCTCAATGGGGGTGCCCATTCGGGCTGGCAGAGCACTGATGCTCAGGAATTCATGATCATGCCATTGGGAGCGGAATCGTTTTCCGAGGGTTTGCGCTGGGGTGCTGAGATCTACGCGGCTCTCAAGGGTGTTTTGAAAACCAAGGGCTACAGCACATTGGTAGGCGATGAAGGTGGTTTCGCGCCGGCGCTTAAAGCCAACAGCGAAGCAGTGGAATTGATCCTCGAAGCGATTGAAAAAGCTGGCTACAATGCTGGCAGTGATATCGCCATCGCGCTCGACCCGGCTGCCTCAGAATTCTACGAAGAAGAAACCGGGCTCTATAATCTGCGCCGGGAAGGTCGCAAACTGACCAGTGACGAGATGGTTGATTTCTGGACCAACTGGATTGAACAGTACCCGATTGTTTCAATTGAAGATGGTTTCGCGCAGGACGATTGGGCGGGCTGGAAGAACTTCACCGCCAATAACGGTCACAGACTGCAAATCGTTGGCGACGACCTTTTGGTGACCAACCCGACCCGGGTTGCCCGCGCGATTGAAGAAAAAGCGTGCAACGCCCTGCTGGTCAAGGTCAATCAAATTGGATCGCTGACCGAGACGATGAAAGCTGTCAGCATGGTTCAGAACAATGGCTGGCGGGCGGTCTGCTCGCACCGCTCGGGCGAAACCGAAGACAACACCATCGCCGACCTGGCAGTCGCCATGAACATGGGTCAGATCAAGACTGGCGCGCCAGCACGCTCTGACCGCGTCGCGAAATATAACCAACTGCTGCGCATTGAGCAAGAGCTTGACCTGACCGGTGAATATGCCGGCTGGAACGCTTTTGCATTCAAACGCTAAGCAACTGCAGATTTGTTGAATACCTGCGCTTTTGCCAGATAGAGAAGCGATTACGACCGGGTAAAGATGTAGAAACTATGGACAAACAAAAGGCAGGTAAGAGCACACGGCTTCCCTGCTTTTTCATTTGGGGTTGTCTGGTAAACTTTGGAAATGACACCAGAACTTGAAAAACTGGAACAGGAAATCATCTCCTGCCACAAATGCCCAAGATTAGTGGCATGGCGGGAGGAAGTTGCACGTGTAAGAAGGCGCGCCTACATGGATTGGGACTACTGGGGTAAACCTGTTCCTGGCTTTGGCGACCCAAAAGCAAGGCTGCTGATTTTAGGTTTGGCGCCTGCTGCGCATGGTGCCAACCGGACTGGCAGGATTTTTACCGGTGACGGCTCAGGCGATTTTTTTATTCCCGCACTTTACCGGGCGGGTTTTGCCAACCAACCACTATCGAAGCACCGTGATGACGGCTTGAAATTGATTGATTGCTGGATCGCGGCAGCGGCGCGCTGCGCCCCACCGGCAAACAAACCCACCACCCAGGAACTGGAAAACTGCCGGCCCTGGCTTGAGGCGGAGATGGCTCTGCTGCCAAACATTCAGGGCGTGGTATTGTTGGGGAAGATCGCGCTGGACAGTTTGCTCAAGCTGCCTGGCTATGCCGGCATTCCAAAAAAAGAAGTCGCGTTCGGTCATGGTAATTTCTACCATCCCCGCGAAGACTTGCCCTGGATAATGTGCTCTTACCACCCCAGCATGCAAAACACCCAAACCGGGCGGTTGACGACCGAGATGTTCGACCAGATCTGGCAAAAAGCCCGGGTGCTGCTGAAGTAGAAACTAGGTTTTACTCCTAATCTGACAGCGCAGCCTTCAACGAATTTAGCGCTTCCACCGGTGTGGGGTCGATGCCATAATCCAGGGCGAGGTAATAGGACACATAATCGCCAAACTGCAGCAGGCTCCAAAGCTGCGCCAACCTGCCTTCACCAGAAGCCATCACTGAATCCACCATCACGCCAGCTTGCAGGAAAAACTGCATGCTCAGGTCAATACGCTTCTGATTGCGGGGGTGATCCAGCGGAGAGCGCAAAAATATTGCGGAGGTTTTTTCGAGCAGACTTTCTGGAAATACCAGCCCTGCCAGCGTGTTGTGGTTCATCTCAGGGATGCCCTCAAAACTCGCCCAGGCTTTTGCCAGTTCGTTGAACTGACCTTTCCAACGTCGGGCGATCACCTCAACCTCACCGGCGGCGAAGATCACCACGTTACGCTCCAACAATTGCCCCGCCAGGCGTTTCGCCGCATTTTCGAGCAGAGGGACTGACGGCGCCAGCAGCGTATGTTGTCTTTCCATGACCAGAACAGCTTGGTTAATTTCCTGCTGCTGATCTTGTACCAGTTCCAGCCGTTCTGCAAGGGCAAGCAGCAGCCCAAAAGACCAACCAATCGCGGTGCGAGGCTGCCCAACATGATTAAACTGCCAGTGCGGAATACCGGCTTCGAGTGCCCGCCGCTGTAGTTTGCCGCCGGTGGAAATTGCCAACAAAGAACAACCCCTTTCCAAGGCAGCTTCAAAACTGCTCAGCGTTTCCTCTGTGTTACCCGAATGTGAAGAACAAACCACCAGTGTCTCCGATCCCCGTGCCCAGGCGGGCAGTCTATAATCGCGGTGGGACAGCACCGGAACAGGCGCGATCGTGGACAGGTAACTCCCAAAGAGGTCACCACCGATGGCGGAGCCGCCCATGCCGCTGATCAGGATCTTTTCGATCTTCGGATAAGTTGGCAATGGGGCTTCCGAGCCGAGTTTCCAGGCGTTTTCCAGATCTCTTGGCAATGATTTGATGTGTCCTGCCATGTTTTCAGGGTCTTTGGGGTTGATTTCGTTCATGTCGGTTCTCCTTGGACAGTTGCTTCACGGGGTTGGTGAGGGAGTAGGTGTGATGGTCGGTGTAGGAGTGGGGTCGTTGGTGACGATGATCTTTACATAAAAAGGGGCATCAGCGTTAAATCCGATGCCGAAGAGCTTGCCATCAGGGGACTGGAGCATCCAGTTGCTCTGGTAGCTTCCTGGAGAGAGAGGCGCAAAGAAGGTAACACTCAGATCAATTGCCTGTCCGGGCAGCACTTCACCGCTGAGGAAGTGTTCATACTGAGCGCCCATAGCGTTTTGAGAGTAATAAACCAGCTTGTAAAGTCGTGTCCATTTACAGCTTCCACTATTTACCAAACGCCAGGTTTTCGTAAATTCTTGCCCGGCATACATATGGCTGTCATCGGGGATGGTGATGTCAAACGGCACGCCCGGGCTGGCTTTGTTGCAGGGCAGATCGTTGGTTGCGGTGGGTTCGGGTGTGAGGCTGCGCGCGATTGTGGCAATCTGGGTCACAGGTGGCAGCGGGGTTGCGGTTGGCGTCGTGGTGGCGGTCGGTAAGAAAGCCTGGGTTTGGAAAGCAGACTGGGTGACCTGTACGATGGATGTTTTCAGCAAATCCTCTTCGTTAAGCAAAGGCGGCGTCGGCAAGGCTGGAGTCGCCGTCATGGCGGGTCTGCAAGCAGTGAGCACAGCCAGGAGAAGGATCAGTAACGAGAGTTGGAAGGACTTGTTTCGCATGCTTTGATTTTACTTTACATTGAGGCGGGTTCAACGGGCTCGGTTGTGAAGGTTTTTTGAGAACTGCCAAAATGATGCTGGATTGAGCCGTCCTGGAAGCGGATAGTGGCGTTCTTGCCATCCCGCGTAATTTCCAGACCGCGATACTGGATTTTGATGGGCCAGGGAAAGGGGTTTTGACCGCGAATGCTGACTTTATTCTGATCGAAGATACGTATTCCAGCCAGATCCAAGACGAGGCTGATCGGCAGCAGCCCTCCGATGGTATTGCGAAGACCGAGAGAACGACCGCTGCGCGCGCTCCAACGATCGGTGGAGCTGTGTTCTGATTTCAGTTGAAGAATCTGAGCCTGGAGCAGCTGGCTGAGAAGCTTAAAGGCAGTATCCACTTCATTATTATGGATTAAATTAGCCAGCACGAGCAGATTCCAGCCCAGGTTAACCACCTTGTTATCATCAGCAGGCTCCAGGTTTTCAGGCAAACCATACCTTCCATCGATCAATAGTGATTGCAACGACTGATCGTCAGCATCTTTCGCCAGGAGCGTTCCAACGTCCTGGCACTGCAGGTCTGCCTGGTGAATGTGCAGGTGGCAGGATTCGAAAGTCAATTGGGTGATTTTATCGATGCGGACATAGATTTCGTTGGTGGTATAGAAAAAACTACCTGGTAACCAGAGTATATCTACCGGTTTAACCGGCTCGACTACCTGGTCGCCAGCCTGATTTTCGCCATGCAAATAAAATACTGGCGGCTTTTTTATCAAGTATTGAGGTTTGAGCCGTAAGTTCAACCGCGCAGGCTTTACCAGGTAGATGGATTTTTGCCCAAACTCGTCCAGTTTTCCTTGGTATAGCAAATCCCCGTTGTGCCATTCCCGACTTTGATAGTCGAGGCAACCGCTGCCGGCATCGGCGAAATCTGCGATGAAGGTTTTAAGACCGGAAAGATGTTGATCGATGGTCGGGAGCACCGCCTGGTCATCAAGTACCTGGGCGATCTTATGCAGGGCATCCAGTTCAGCTGCCAGCAGAGCAGTCAAATTTATTTGTTCAGTAAAACTGATGCGCGTAGCCAATCCATCTTCGTTTAATAAGTCGAAGCCAGGAAGCGAGGTGAGCCCGCACTGTTCAATGGTTGCCCATTCGGGGATGCCATCCTGGTCGCGGTCGTTTTCCGGGCTGAACCAAGCCAGGCAGATTGCCTTTAAGGCAGGATAAATTCGGGCAAGATATTCTTTCTGCTGCAGCTGTTGGTGCACTCGCCAGCTGAGGTCAGCCACGCAAGGAAATGGCAAACGCGAGCCGGGTTTAGTTGACAGCTCAGCAAAGTGCATCTCGAGGTACTCTCTGAGCAAGTCTGCCCCCAGCTCAGCCTGGGAGGGCAGCAAGGTGCCGATAAGTTGCCACAGCTCCAACCCGGAGAGGTTGGTGAGAGATGCTGCTGATTTCAGAGAGAAGGCTGAGTGAATGTTGCGGGTTCTGTCAGGGCGAACTTCCGCGCTGGCGGTCTTGCGTAATAACTGAAAAGCCTGATTTTGATTTGAGTATAAAACCGCATCCCAGGCAGAGTGAGGAGTTGTAAAGCTGACCATGCGTGACTGGTTGACAACTCCCAGGCGGGCAATCTCGCCTTCCCAGTTGACCGCAAACTTTTTCCTGTCATGTTTTCCTTCAACGGCGTCAGGCAGAATTTCGCACTGCCATAAAACCTGGAAAGACTGACCAGGAATCAGCTGCTGGGTTTGCTCCAGAGACAGGGTCGGGCTGATGACAGTTTTAGTCTGACCCTCCATTGTTAGATTGACCGTCAGGTTGCCAGTTTGACCCTTAAGGCTGCTCTGATAGCCTTGACGTACCGGCTTTAACTCCGAAACGCCCTGCAGGGCAATCAGTTTCGCCGATAAACGTGCTCCTACTTCGATATTCGTCTCTCCATGGTTGGTCACGACCGTGCGCCCCTGCAGCCAATCGCCGGCGCGCACCCAAAACTCGATCACAGCCTCAACCTCCTGGAAGGGAGCGACCGTCAGTTTCAGATAATTAGAAAAAATCTTATCAATACGAGGCTGACTGAAAAAATCCCGAATCTTTTCCTGGGGAATTTTATTGAGACTGACCAGCGGCATTACCTGGAATGAGCGCGCTTGCAAGCCAAGTGTGCTCATCAGGCTAATTGGTGCGCTTTCTTCGGTCTCCAATTGCCAGACGACGTCCAGGGGGGCAGGGGGGTCGATAAACTGCTGATCCGCGGCAATGGTGAGACCGATGGCGTCATTTATGAAGAACGGACTGGTATTCACGCGCTTATTATATGCCATGTTGTAGACAGGAAAACGACTATGGCTCCTTTATGTTAAAATCGAAGACAAGTAAGGATGAGAAACCTATGGATAACAATATGACTCCCGATGCTGAAGATAAGAACGAAAACGACCCCGCTTCCCAGCAGCCAGATGTGGATCGCGGTCTCCAGTTTAGAGAAGTTGAGAATTTTAAAGAAAGTCCACTCAGTGCTGAAGAGCTGGGCGGTCAGCACAACTACACCAACCCGGGCGATGAATTCCATACCGGTCATTGGGCGGTTGTTGACGAGAGCACCACTGCCGTTCAGACTGGCAGCCGGTTGGTAAACACAGATTCGATCGAAACCATCGTGCCGCTTATCTCTGATACCCAACCGTTGCTTGAAGAAACATTGCCTGAGACCGTCAATGAGATTGACACCGACGCAACCACGCTCAACCAGGTGGCGTTTACGCCTGCAGGCGCGGAAGTGCCATCCAGCACACAACCGGTGCGTGTAGGCAAGCCGCAGCGGTCAGCGCCCCCACCTGCCAAACCGATCAGTCGGCATCCAACAGGTGAAACCCAACCGGTCATCGTAAATGCCAAACCCCCTTTGCCCCCGGGCAAAAAGAAAAACAGGTCCTGCCTGGGCAGGGGCATTTTGATCGGATTGGTGATCTTGCTGCTTGTGCTGCTGGGTATCGGCATCTTCGCTATTTCCAGGTATATCGAGATTGCCAGCACGCTGCCCTCTGTGGATGAGCTTCAGACCCGGGCTTCACAATTCGAGACCACCTATATTCTCGACCGAAACGGTAACATCCTCTACGAAATCGTTGACCCAAATGCCGGAAAGCGCACTTATGTGCCGCTGGAGCGTATCTCGCCGTATGTGATCGCCGCGACCATCGCGACCGAAGACAAGGAATACTACAACCACCCGGGGTTTGACCTGATCGCGTTGGCACGGGCGCTTTATACCAACTATACCTCCGGCGAAATCGTCTCGGGGGCTTCCACCATCACCCAGCAGTTAGCCAGGCTTTTGTTGCTGACTGAAGAACGTTACGATCAAACCTATGAAAGAAAAGCCCGCGAAATCATCCTTGCAGCTGAGATTACAAGGCGCTATTCCAAGGAGCAGGTGCTCGAACTCTATCTGAACGAAATTTTTTATGGGAATCTCTCTTATGGTATTGAAGCTGCCTCATTAACCTATTTCAACACTACCGCAGCCGAACTAAACCTCTGGCAATCCGCGTTTTTGGCTGGAATTCCCCAGGCGCCAGCGGTTTACGATATCTATAACAACCGTGAAGCGACGATAAACCGTTTCAAGACGGTATTAGTGCTGATGTATCAACTCAGCAGCGAAACCAACTGTATTCACATCGGTGAAAACCTGGAGCCAGTCTGTGTAGACGCGATTCAAACCATCGAAGCGTCAGACGCGCTCGAAGCCTATGAATTCACCCAACGCGATATCAACATGCGCTTCCCCCATTGGGTGGTGTTTATCCAATCCTTGCTTGAATCGCAGTTTGACGCTCAAACCATTTATCGATCGGGTTTCACAGTCTACACCACCATTGACCCGGATTTTCAGCTGGAAGCGGAACGGGCAGTCACCAATCAGTTAAACCAAATGACGGGTAAAAATGCCACTAACGGCGCGGTAATGGCGATGAATCCGGCGAACGGAGAAATCCTGGCGATGGTTGGCTCAGCCGATTTCAACAATGAAGCCATCAGTGGGCAGGTTAACATGGCGCTGACCAATACCCGCCAACCCGGATCGGCGATCAAACCGCTGACCTACGCAGCGGCTTTTGAAAAAGATTGGACACCTTCAACCTTGATCTGGGATGTTCCGACCAAGTTCAGACCTTCAACTGATCCGTTTGATACCAGCCCGGATTATGAGCCGGTCAACTACGATGGTCGTTTTCACGGACCCCAGTTGGTTCGGGACGCCCTGGCAAATTCCTACAACATTCCAGCGGTAAAAGCGCTTGAATATGTTGGCATTTATGACGACCCGACCACACCCCAACAGGATGGTTTTATCAACTTCGCCCGGCGGTTGGGAATAACGTCGCTGAACCGACCGGATTACGGGCTCTCGCTTACCCTTGGTGGGGGCGAGGTCAGCCTCTATGAATTGACCGGAGCTTTCCAGGTGTTTGCCAATGAAGGACGCAAAATTTCTCCAGTTGCGATCACAAAAGTGGTTGACCACCAGGGAAATGTGCTTTTCGAGTACCAGCCCACCCCAGGTGACCAGGTTGTGCGCAGCGCGCATGCTTACTTAATTTCGTCAATGTTGTCAGATCCGGTGGCGCGAGCGCCAATGTTTGGGATCAATTCGATCCTGAACCTGCCATTCCCCGCAGCTGTAAAAACTGGCACCACTAATGACTTCCGCGACAACTGGACGCTCGGTTACACGCCCGACCTGGTCGTAGGCGTGTGGGTGGGCAACGCGGATTACACCCCGATGATTAATACCACCGGCGTGGAGGGTGCTGCCCCGATTTGGGCTGAGATCATGCAGGCAGGCATCAACCGCTACCGCGGTGGCGCGGCGACCCCGTTTGCCCGCCCATCCGATGTGGTTGATTACACTATCTGCGCAGTCTCTGGCGCGCAACCCAGTGAATATTGTCCGTTGCACAAAACCGAAATTTTTGCCTCAGACCAGCCACCGCTGCCTGCAGATCACGATTTGTGGCTGCGGACTTCCATTGATGCCTGGACTAATCTACAAGCCTCTCCGGCATGCGCCGAATTTGCCAAGGAAGTCTTGACGATCAACGTCGAAGATGAGTCAGCAATCGAATGGCTGGCTACCCAGTCAGGACGTGACTGGGCAGCGAACAACGGTTTCCCGGACCCAATTGTGATCAAGCCTGAACGCGAATGCCGCCTGGATGATCCCCGCCCGATCATTGAACTGATTGGCGTAAGTGATAATGCGGTCATTTGGGAGAACCCCTTTGTGATTGCAGGCGTAATCGATGCTACCGCGAATTTCAAACAATTCAAACTTCACTGGGGTATAGGAGCAGACCCTAGTGAATGGACAGCTCTGACACCTGATTGGATCACCTTCCCGATCACATCTGCTGCCGAAATCCTGGTTTGGGATATGGAAGATATTGACGCCGATGTGATCACGCTGAGGGTGACTCTGCACAGCACTATTAACACTGAAGTGCAGAAAAAATGGGTGCTCCGTCTGGATATCCCCACGCCAACACCAACACAGACACCGACGGTGACGATAACCCCGACGGTCACACCGACAATGCCGCCGACAGCGACACCCACTCCCGCTCCACCGACAGAGACCATGCCGGCAGAGCCAACAGACACGCCTCCCCCTGACGAGCCGTAATGGCGCTTGGCTGAGTGAGCTTCGCGAAAATCACGAAACTAAAGAACCATGAAAAGCAGGGTCGGCGTGCCCTGCCAGAAGACTTTCGCTAACAGTTATTGCTAAAAAAGGGCTAATTGAGCGGTGTGATATTCTGGTGGGTCGTTGTTGATTTGCGATATGAAGAGCGCGCGGGTCAAAAGGGGGTTCTTGGCGAGATTACGAATCTGTCGAAACTTGATTAGCTGCCAATTTTCATCCATTAGCATCCGCAAATAAGGGTCATGCTTTAATTTATAGGCTGCCAGGTTCGAGCGGCTTCCCGGCAGGGCAATCATTTTCTGACCAGGCAGCTCCTGATTTTGCGACAAAATTCTCGAAATCTGGGCGCTGGCTGTGGTGAAAAAGCTGAAAACTGTATTGCCAGCCTGGTCAACCCACAAAACGCGGTCGGCACGTGATTCCCAGCGATAGTTCAGCTTGTCTGCCATCTGCTCAAGCTGTGAGCGGATGTCCCGCAGATCTTCGGAGCGATGTTGGGCACTTTCCGAAGGAAGCAGTCGAAAAACAGTTTCATTATCCAGCGATTCTGAAACTGTATATGAATCAAGTATTACCTGAATCAAATCATCAGAGGGTGTCAAAGTTCCACCCATTCCTGCATAGACTGTGGCGTACAGCTCGCTGAATTGAACCTGTTGTTTGGATTGCAATTGTTGAACAACAATATCTTCCGCCCGGTCTGAAAGCGAGATCAAATCGAGCGGTGGTTTTGCGAGCCAATACAAGCCGCTATCGGCTGAGACACCCGGGTTGAAGCGCTGAAAAACACTGGAATCGTTCAAGGCATTGGCAAACTCGCTGCCGATATCGTTAAGCATTTCCTCCGGTTTTGGTCGGGCAACCAGGTTGCCAAGCACCAACTGATCGGTCAGTGTAGACGCGAACAGCCGCAGCCAATGGGTTGGCTCGCCAATCTTCGCAAGAGCGATCTTACCGCTGTCACGAATGCTAACATTGGGGTGCCGGGCGGAAAACGCCAGTTGAGCGGATGGTGGGATGCGCCAAACTTGCTGCAAGCGTTCGCTGTTGCCATCAATCGCCATGGAATGCAGCTGCAAGCCCGCATTTTTAGCTGCAAGGGTGCCTGCCATCAAAAACAGGCTGTCCAGTTCGCCGGTTAGCAAGAGGATTGGGATATCCTGCCCAAGCAAAGCCGGCAGCTGACCGAGCACTTTTTTCAGGGCAGTGCTGTGCCAGGTCCAGTCGTAACGTTGTTTTAGCAGGCTGTTTCGCAAGGTTTTGACACCATCCTTACCCCACAACCAGCCGCTCCATAGCCCCGAAAGATTCCACCAGGCTTGGTTGCGCCTGGGCAAAGAAGTTTGCACCAGCTTGACCAGCCCAGGCTCAGGAGCCTCGCTCAGTTCCCGCAAACGGCCTTCAAACAAGCTGATGCCACCTGCTGGTGGAACCCGCTTGGGCCAGTTCCTCAGTTTTACTTCTGGCTCCGGCTGCGACCACAAACTGGCTGAGCGCAAAAACGCTTTCCAGACATTGGCTTCCTGGTATTGCGGAGGACGCAAAAGCTGGCGAGGGCGGTTTTTGGCTTTTGGCCAAATCCAGAGCTGATTTGCCTGGTCAGCAGCGGTCAACCACATCGCCTTTAGGATGCTGCTCTGCTGTGGGTTGAGCGGGCTGCTCTCAATTTTGGTGAGCAAAATCTGCAGCGCGGTCAAAGCCCTGGGATTGTAAAAATTGATCACCTCTTCCATTACCCGACGGAGTGGTGGGTCCTGTGCGGCGACTCTCTCCAGGATTTGGGAACGCACCAGGGCGG
>JAAYZW010000107.1 GCA_012514645.1 Chloroflexota bacterium | reverse complement strand
CCAAAAGCGAGTTTCACAATCTTGAAAACTGGCAAAACCTCAACCCCTTATGCCAGCTTGTTCAAGGCTATAATTCATGATGATCTTCCTCTTTCATCGTAGATCACGGACTTTTGAAACAGATATTTTGCTATGTAAGAGCAACGGTTTTCTTTTTGTCTGCCTTTGTCCTGGTATTTACTCTTCGAGAATTACCACTAACCACTACCATTACAGCGACCAACTGCTGACATTCAGACCAAAAACCAATATCTCGCAGGGCAAGATTGAGGGCATTTTGGCGTTTATCGATACGAACATAACCTTTGCCCTCAATCGGACATTCTTAAGAAAGTAGTGTGTTTGGATGGTGAAAAAGTGTAAACAATCACCTCAAACAAAGTGTAAATGATCAAGGGCTTGACAAACGCACCTCAACCTTACTAGGTTCAACTTGCGCACCCGATTTTGTTCACAATAACAAGTCTCAACCCGGCTTTCGCCAAACCTGGTAGAGAGCCAGGTCGCCTTCTTTTCCGTCGGAATAAAATTCACTTTCCAAGGTTAAGCCCGCTTCTGTGCCGGTATTTCCGAGCGTTTCGGCATCATAATGGTGAACGTAGCGATAGCGTTGGGGTTGGTTTGGGTCGGCACGCCAGTCGAGCAGCAGGTCGTTTTCTGTGAGGTCGTGGGAGTCAAAAGAGACAATAGACCAGGGCTGGATTCGAGCCTTAAGCCTAGGGTTGTTTTTTACCTGCCAGCAAGAGAGAAAATACTTACCTGATGGTGGCAGGGTTTGGAACGCGAAGTCAAAAAAACGCTGTATGTATGGTTCCGGCGGGAAGTGGTGGATAACTGCAAAACAGACGATTATGTTCGGTTGAACAAGCGGGGATTCCAGTGGGGCGGATAGATCAGCTTTTTTGAAAACGAACTGATCCTGGGCGGATTTAGGAATAGCTTTTTTCGCTCCTTCTAAAAGGAAGGGGCTATTGTCGACGCCAAGATATTGACCGGTGTAACCGGCTTGATCAAGCGCTTTAGCAAGGTTACCGTTGCCACAGCCAAGGTCGAGCAGGTTTTGGGCTTGCAATAATTGGGGCAGCAGGCTCTGAATGCCTGGCTGGATGCTGTAACGCGTGGAAGAAAACGACTGCGCGTAGGTGTCGTAGAATTCGCGATTGAGATTGAGAAGATAGTCGATGGCTTCCTGGTTCATTTGGATAATTTTACCGTAAGAGGGCTGTGTCATTCTAAATGAGGTGCCACTCAGTGGGAGGGCTTTTACCTCATCTACCGCAAGCGCTTTTACCTCACCAATCTATGCATGTGGAAAAAAGGCTGATCAAGGTCCGTTTTCTATGTTCAGCGTTTGGATTCCGAATCTGCTTGATGTAGAATAACCTCTATGACTGAAGATGAACGTAAACGCTGGCGCAGGAAACGGCAGTATTCCTCTGATGATATGGCACTGGCGAACAAAATTTTGGAAGAAATCAGGCAGGGTGCTGACCTGCGCAAAGCAATCAGGGCTAATCCGCTGCCGGGAGGGCGCGGGTTTTTAGCCAAGCACGCGCTGGTGGCTGCTTACCGCGAAAAAGTGCGCCTTGAGGAATGGGAAGAAGACCCGGTCTTACTCTCCAAAATCCGCATGAAACCTGTGCGCACGCTCTCGGGCGTGACCACGATCACTGTGCTAACCAAGCCACACCCTTGCCCGGGTGAGTGTATATTTTGCCCAACCGAGGCTGGGCTGCCGCAGAGTTATCTTTCTGACGAACCAGGAGCCAGGCGCGGAGTTGAGCATGCGTTCGACCCCTATACCCAGGTTTCTTCCCGCCTGAAAGCCTTGCACGAGGTTGGGCATCCGACCGATAAAATCGAATTATTGATTTTGGGCGGGAGCTGGACGGCTTACCCTGCAAATTACCGCGAATGGTTCATCCGCCGCTGTTTTGAAGCGCTCAACCAGGAAAACCCAGATGATAACCAGGGTGATGTTGACCTGACAACAGTGCAAAAGACTAACAGCCAGGGCAGGCATCGCAATGTCGGGCTGGTGGTGGAGACGCGACCTGATCTGATTACAGTGCATAATCTAATCGAGATGCGCCGACAGGGCGTTACCAAGCTGCAGTTGGGCGTTCAGAGCATGAATGATCTGGTGCTGGAGCTGAACAAGCGCGGTCATACCGCCCGGCAAGCTGAGGTTGCGATCGAACTGGTGCGCGCGGCGGGCTACAAAGTGGTCGTGCATTGGATGCCGAACCTTTTGGGCGGGACGCCGCAATCGGACCGCGAGGATTTTGCGCGTCTGTGGCGTGAAGGCGGCATCAACCCCGATGAATTGAAAATTTACCCCTGCCAGTTACTGCGCAATTCTGAACTTTTTCAATATTGGCAGCGCGGCGAGTACCACCCGTATACTGAAATGGAATTGATCGATTTGCTGGCTGAAATCAAACCCACAGTCCCGCGGTTTTGCCGGATCAATCGGGTGATTCGCGATATTCCGTCCAATCATGTCGTGGAGGGCAATCGCAATACCAGCCTGCGCCAGAATGTCGCCCTTGAGATGGTAAAACGCGGCATGGCTTGCCAGTGCATCCGCTGCCGCGAGATCCGCAAAGGCAAAATTGACGACCGTGAGCTGATATTGGATGGCTTCGTTTACAGGGCAGGCTGGGCTGAAGAACATTTTTTGTCCTACAACACACAGGATGACCATATTCTCGGATTTTTGAGGTTGTCACTTCCAGATAAGGAACATTTCTTCCCCGCAGACGAGTTGAGAGATTCCGCCATTATCCGCGAGGTGCATGTGTATGGGCAGTCGATTGAGGTGGGCGGTGAGGGCTCAGGCTCGGTGCAGCACCGCGGTTTAGGCAGTAACCTGATCGAAAAAGCAGCCGAGATTGCCAGAGAGAAAGGGTACAAAAATATTGCCGTGATTTCAGCCGTCGGAACAAGGGAATATTACGCCGCAAGGGGGTTTGCAATGGGCGAGTTATATATGGTGCGAAGTCTGTAGATATTTCGGTTTTAGTTCAGCCGGTGTAGTTCAATGTCTTGTCGTCGATGATTTTCAGACCAGACCGAAAACGGAAAAGCAAACATGAATGCGTTGACACAAAAACGGGAGACTCACCACGGTCTCCCGTTTTATGATATTTTCTTCGCAGCCGAGGCTCAGGATGACAACTTCAAAAATTATCCACCTTTGCTCGGAAGGAAGCCCATAATGCGGGCGGCGAAGGAAGCTGTGTTCAGCGATTGCAGCCAAATCTTACCAGGACCTTCCAAAACACTCAGAAACAAGCCTTCTCCGCCAAACAGGATGTTGGTAAAGCCTTTGACGGTAACGACATCGTATTTCACGTTGGCTTCAAAGAAGGCGATATTGCCGGTATCAATCTTTATCCGTTGACCAGGCTGCAGGTCAATCTCCACGATCGAGCCATCCAACTCCAAAAAGACCATGCCCTGACCACTTAGACGCTGCATCAGGAAGCCCTCGCCGCCGAATAAACCAGTCTTTAGCTTGGTGACGTAGGTTGAAAGTTCTACACCAGGCTGAGCGCAGAGGAAAGCTGATTTCTGGGCGATGTATTGTTTGCTTCCATCCAGTGTAAGCGCGCGAATTTCGCCGGGCATGGAAGAAGTAAGCGTAATTTCAGCGGCATCAGCCTGTGCGGTGTAAGTAGCCATGAAGAGTGATTCACCGGTCAGCATGCGACCAAGACCCTTCATCAGCCCGCCGCGAACGTTGGTGTCCATCTGGAAGTTGTCGGTCATCCAACTCATACCACCAGACTGGGTGTAGATGCTCTCTCCTGCATCGAGCTGCAGGGTGAGTCCGGGTAATTTGTCTCCAAAAATCTTGTATTTCATAATATCTCCTTTGTTAAGAATTGCAGGCAGCGATCAGGCTGCCTGTTTATTGAAAAGAAAGTGAGAATCAGGTCAGGTCGGGCTCCAATGGCTCATCCGTATTCGGTGACTCAGGGTCTAATGTGGTTTCGGGCTGGGTCGCAATGGTGGGCGCCTGGTTGCGCTGTTCAATCCGAGTGATCATATCGACCCGGCGCTGATGGCGTTCCCCTTCAAAAGAAGCGTTCAGCCAGCCTTCAACGATCAAGGCAGCCAAACCACCGGCAACCACGCGGGCTCCAAAGGTCAGAACATTGGCATTATTATGCCGGCGAGCGAGAATGGCTGAATAGGGCTCGCTGACTGCGGCAGCCCGGATTCCGGGGAATTTGTTTGCGGCGATGGACATGCCGATGCCAGTTCCACAAATCAGGATTCCGCGATCGAACTGCCCCGAAAGGATTGCCTTGGAGACGATCTCTGCGACGCGGGGGTAATCAGCGCTTTCGCTGGTAAAAGTCCCAAAATCTTCAAAGGGGATCATTCTGCTTTCCAGGTAGTTTTTGATGGTTTCCTTCAACGCCAAGCCTGTGTGATCACATCCGATTGCGATTCTCATAGTCACCTCTCTCGATTTATTGAGATTATACCGTTTATGCAAGCCAAACAAAAAAATCATAACACCTTCAGGAATTGTGAAGTATGTAACCGCCAAACCGTGACAATCCTCACTATGACTGCAGTTTCACTTTCTGTAGAATCTTAACAAGAACCGTGTTTACATTGCACGGACGAGAGGTAATGAAAATATGATTTTAATAACAGGCGCTGCCGGTCACATCGGCAACGTATTGGCAAGAGAATTATTCAGACGGGGAAAAAAGGTAAGAGCGCTGGTTTTGCCAGGCGAAGATGTTAGCCCCCTTTCTGACTCAAACCCCGAGATTGTTGAAGCAAATATCCTCGATTATCCAGCTCTCAAAGCGGCGATGGAGGGCATCGACGTGGTTTTCCACCTGGCATCGCTGGTGGCGATTGTGCCGGAACAAAACGAATTGATGCGCAACGTGAACATTGAAGGCACGCGCAACGTAATCCAGGCTTGCCGCGAGGTTGGCGTCAGGCGATTAATCTACACCAGTTCGATTCATGCCTACGGTCACCCTGACCTGAGCGTGGTAATTGACGAGAGTCTGCCTTTTGATACTGAAGTCGGCGGTGGTGGTTATGATCGCACCAAGGCAGAGGCATCCAAATTAGTGGTTGACGCTGCCAGAAATGGTTTGAATACCGTACTGCTCGCTCCCACCGGAGTGATTGGACCGTATGACTTCAAACGCTCCGAAATGGGCGAAATGACTAATTACTGGATGAAACCCTCACCAACTTTCAGCACTGACGGTGCCTACGACTTTGTGGATGTGCGTGATGTGGTGGATGCGCATATCCAGGCAATCACGGCTGGAGAAGCCGGTGAAGCCTTTATATTGCCGGGTAACCGTGTGACTGTAAGGGAATACCGCAAACTGGTACAGAAAGCGAGCCAGGTTAATGGACGGGAAGTTTACATTCCTTTCAAACTCGCCTGGCTGTTTGCCCCGGCAGCGGAATGGTACTACCGGCTCTCCAAAACCCGCCCGCGCTTCACCCGCTATTCGTTGAACACCTTGCAGAGCAACTCGGTGATCAGTGGAAAAAAAGCCAGCAATGTGCTCGGATTTCACCCGAGACCGATGATGGAAACCATAGGTGACAGCGTTCGTTGGTGGCGTGAATATGGCAGCGCACTCAAACCAAGCCTACGGACTGTGCCAGCGGTGAAACAACCCGTTTAGGGGTTTTGGATTTAGAAAAGACCCATCGGGGTTTGCATGCTCGGAAGTCGCAGGAGCTGAATCAAGGTAATTGTTGACAAACCGGACAGAAGTGGGTGCCGCGCTGCGCCACTTTTGTTTTTTCGATGGGGTGACCACACCTGGGGCAGGGGTTGCCGGTCTGGTTGAAAACCTGGAAGTAATTCTGAAAGTCGCCGCCTCGGTAAACCCAATCAATGCTGGCTCCTTTTTGGTCAATTCCCTTGTGCAGAACCCAGCGAATCGACTGGAGCAATTTTGCTGACTCGGCAGGATTAAGGCTGTCGCTGAGGCGTTTTGGGTGTAAGCCGGCTTTGTGAAGGGCTTCGTCAGAATAAATATTGCCAATTCCGGCGATGAAATGCTGATCCAGCAGCAGCGGCTTAAGCTGCCTGGAGCGTTTTTTCAGCATATCGTAGAAGACCTCTGCGGTCAACATTTCTCCAAACGGTTCGTGACCAAGTTTTCGAAACAATTCGCTGGTGTCATTAAGCAGCCAGATGCGCCCAAATTTGCGCAAATCATTAAAAACCAAACGCCAGCCAGATTCAAAATTAATCCAGACGCGGTCGTGTTTAGGGTTGCGATATTCAGCAATCTTATCCTGCTGCTCGAGGTAGAGATCGCCGCTCATGCGCAAATGCACGACCAAAAAGGCATCAGTGAGTACCAACACCAAAAACTTAGCCCGGCGTTTTACATCGGTCACAGTCTGACCCGGAAGAAAAGCACAAAAGGTGGTTGGGTTTGGGGTGGCAACTGAGCCAGACCACAGCAGGCTAACTTCCTTGATCTGCTGACCCAGGATGGAGGGGCTTTTATCGAAGCCCTTGATCAGGCGCTGCCGGATGGTTTCAACTTCAGGTAATTCTGGCAAGAGCAATCCTACTCGTTAAACATCGCTCCAACACTGGTACCTTCATTGGCACGTTTGATCACCTCGCCAAGCAGCGGACCAATGCTGAGGATCGTCAAGCGGTTACCAAACAACTTTAACTTTTCATCAGGCATGGGGATGGAGTTGGTGGTGGTAAAGTGTTTCACCGGCAAAGCTGCCAGGCGTTCAGCGGCATTGGCGGACAAGACCGGGTGAATGAAGACCACATAAATATCCCGGGCGCCATTTGCTCTTGCCTCGGTGACGGCTTCAACGATGGAGCCGCCGGTGTCAATTTCGTCGTCGATAATCAGCACATCGCGTCCGTTGACATCACCGATCAGGTTGAGTGCTTCAGTGTGATCTTCGTTGTCGGTGCGGCGTTTTTCGATGAAAGACAGGGGAATGTCGAGTGCCATGGCATAGCGGCGCCCATGTTTGGCAAACCCTAGGTCGGCGGTCAGCAAAACCGGGTTGCGCATCTTTTTGATGCACTCTTTCAGGTAGGGCTTGAGAATGTGATATGCCGAAAGCACGTCGCCGGGTATATCAAAAAAGCCCTGAATCTGCCCGGCATGCATGTCCATGGTTATATAACGGTCAGCACCGGCAACGACCATCATGTCTGCGACCAGTTTTGCTGTGATCGGCACACGGGGCTGATCTTTACGGTCAGATCGACCGTAGCACATATAAGGAAAAACCAGTGTAATGCGCCCGGCTGAGTCGAGCATCAGTGTTTGGGCTATGATCAACAACTCCATCAGGTTGCGATGGACAGGTGAGGAAGTAGTTTGGATGACGTAACAATCCTGACCGCGAACAGAGGAGTGCAGTTTAATGAACAGGTTTTCGTTTTCAAACTCGTGAATGGTTACACCGCTGAGTTCTTCTCCCAGGTAATCTGCAATTTCTCTCGCCAGGTCTTGCGAAGCGGTGCCAGCGAATAAATGTATGTCCCCATAAAGCGAATTAGATTGTCTTCGTGCTGCCATTCAAAATCCTTCCTAAGATGATTGTCTCCACTCGGGCTTGATAATGCCCATATAGTCTACGTCCCAATAACGTCCGGCATGATAACGTGCCTGGCGCATGGTGCCTTCGTACACAAAACCTACGTTTTGGTAGGCTTTTTTTCCTCTTTCGTTGCCTTCGAATACACGCAAATAAATGCGGTGCAGGTTCAAATCGTCGAAACCATACTGGCACATTCGGCGCATTGCCTCGGTGCCATAACCCTGATCCCAAAACTGTTTTTCCCCGATCATAATCCCAATTTCGGCAGAGCGATTGACAGGATGGATATCCATAAAGGCGAGGTTGCCAATGGGAACCCATTGGTCTTCGGGCTGGCGCACCTCAATTACCAGGGGAAGCTGCGCGCGCGGTCCGGCAGAAACACTGTCGAACCAAGCCTCTTCCTGTGCCTGGTTAAAAACCGCGAAGTGTTCCAGGTGTTCGCATACCGCCGGATCATTAACCCATTTTAGAAAAAGGGGAACATCCTCACGCTCGGAGGCTCTCAGGCGAATTCTTTCGGCGTATAGAATGGGCATTTTGCTCCTACGGCTCGAGCCTGTTAGGACCTCTGAATAAGAAAACCGCTTCGCGGATGGAGGGCAGATTGAGCATCACCATCAAGAGACGGCTCAAACCCATGCCAAGACCACCGTGCGGCGGGCAACCGTAGCGGAAGTAGTTCAGATAGTTCTGAATTGGTCCAAGCGTGAGCCCCTTATCAAGCGCTTGTTTTGCCAGGATCTCGTAGCGGTGCTCGCGCTGGGCGCCTGTGGTGATTTCGAGCCCTTTACCAAGCAGGTCAAAACTGCGGGTGAGGGTGGGATTATCGGGGTGCAGCATATGATAGAAGGGGCGGACGGTAAAGGGCCAGTCGGTTACGTAGACAAAATCGTTGCCAAATTCTTTTTTGACATACTCGCCCAGAGCACGCTCGGCACCCGGGTCGAGGTCGCCTTTTTTCTCAGGAGGCAATTTGTAATCCATCGCTTTTAGAACTTGATAAGCCTCTGCCATGCTCATGCGGGGGAAAGGTGTCTGCGGGACTTCCAGGTCGACGCCAAAATGCTCCACAATTGCATCATGGTGAATATCTTTAACCGCCTGGTATGCGTGCGCCAGCAAATTTTCGGAGGCGACCATTACATCTTCGTGGCTGTCGATCCAGGAGATTTCGAAATCGATGCCGGTGAACTCGGTCATGTGACGCGAAGTGAACGAAGGATCAGCCCTGAAGACGGGACCGATCTCGAAAATGCGTTCAAAACCAGCAGCCTGTGCCATCTGTTTGTAAAACTGTGGCGACTGTGCCAGGTAGGCGGTTTGGCCGAAATAGTCCACTTTAAAGAGTTCGGCACCGCTTTCGCTGGGCGTGCCCATGATCTTGGGAGAGTGAATTTCGATGAAACCATTTGCCAGCCAATATTCGCGCATGGCTTGCTCGAGTGTGGTTTGGATCTCAAAAATCAGACGATTGCGTTCACGCCGAAGATCCAGATAGCGCCAGTCGAGTCGGTAATCCTGGTCGGGCAGGGTCTCACTAAAGGGCTCAAAGGGCAGGGGCAACTCGGCATTGTTTTCAACAACCAGCTCTTCTAACTGGATTTCAATCCCGCCGAGCTTGACCACCTCGTTGGCGACTACTTTTCCGGTGACAGTCAGGGCAGATTCGGTCCCGAGGGTTGAAATCAGCTCTGCCATTTCAGGATTTCCTTTTTTCCAGTGAGCCACCTGGGCAAGCCCGGTCTTGTCACGGATAACCAGGAATTGCATGCTTTTCTGGTCTCGTAAAGTCTGCAACCAGCATTTTAGGGTGACCTGTTGGTCGATTTTATCCTTCAGGTCCTTGATTAACGTTCTTTCCATAATTTACTCCGATAATTGAGGTTTGCTGCTTTTTTGATTATACGTCAATAAGTTTTTGACCGCGGTAGTTGGAGATACTTTTCGAGCGATCAGTGCTTCCATTTGGGCTTCAAAGACCTCTGCGGGCAGCTGTTGAAAAAAATCACGCTCCAGGGTGCCTGCAATGCGCTTGCGAACAATTTCGCGCAGGGTCCAGGTTTCTTTTTGCTTCCACCTGCCAGTACTTTTGAGGAAATGCTGGTGATTAAGGATTTCGGTGACGAGTTGCTCGATGCCTTCAAACTGACTCGCGATCGTTTTGAGCACCGGTGGAAGCCACAACGCCTCTTGCTCTCCAATTGTCTCAGTTTCATCTTTTTGCAGGGCAGGTGCCATGCGATGTTTGCCGGCAGAACTGGCAAGGGGGCGAAAACCCATCTCGATCATTGCTTTTAAATAGCGTCTGCTCTGATCTGCTCCGGGTCGATCAGCCTTGTTGACCACCAAAATGTCGGCAATCTCGAGGATGCCGGCTTTGATTGACTGGATGTCGTCACCCAAACCGGGCACGTCGACCACGATGGTGGTGTGCGCAAGGTTGACGATATCCACTTCTGACTGACCGGCGCCGACTGTTTCGATCAAAACAAAGTCGAAACCGGCGGCATCGAAGACCTGGCTAAGCGCTTCGGTCTGGCTTGATAGCCCGCCCAATGCTCCGCGGGACGCCATCGAGCGGATAAAGATGCCGCGGTCGTTTTGCAGTTCGAGCATGCGTACGCGGTCGCCCAGAATTGCGCCACCGCTAAATGGGCTGGTGGGGTCAACCGCAATCACGGCAACGCGTGGCTCGCGATCGTGCAGGCGCAGTTGTTTTGTAAGCGCGTTGACCAGGGTGCTTTTGCCCGAGCCGGGTGGTCCGGTGATGCCGATTTTGTGGGCTTTGCCAGTGAAAGGAAAAAGCTCGTCCAGTGCTTGCAGTCCGGCTGGGGTGTTATTTTCAACCTGACTTAGAACACGAGAAAGGGCAAATCGGCTGCCCTTTCTCAAATCATTAATCAACGCCATTAATCCACCTGCGAAACAGCCTTAACTGCCTCACGAATTTCCTTAGAGACCAGATGTGTGTCTGTTCCCGGTCCGTATATTCTGAAAACGCCCTTATCCAGTAAACCCTGGATGTCAGCCTCGGGGATAATGCCTCCGACGAAAATGATTACATCAGTTTGCCCGTTTTCCCTTACCTTGCGGATTACTTGGGGGACCAGGGCATTATGCGCACCAGAAAGGATTGAAAGCCCAATGACATCCACATCTTCCTGCAGCGCAGCTTCGCTGATCATTTCGGGGGTTTGGCGCAGACCGGTATAAATTACCTCCATTCCATCGTCACGCAGAGCTCGGGCAACAACTTTCGCTCCACGGTCATGCCCGTCGAGACCGGGTTTGGCAATCAGTACACGTATTTTCTTTTCGGTCATTTTCTCTCCAGTTCTGGTTTGGATTATAACGTGACAAATGGTTTCTGAGCAGGGTATTTGCAGGAGGTTTCATTAGCGTGACCGTGCAAGAGAGACCGGTTATAGTCAGCTGGAGTCTCGTGAAAAGTGAGAGGGGCTTGACTGCTCCCCGCAAGGTCTGTGCCAGATAAAAGCAGTTGAGGGAGATAAGCTTTCCCTGTGTGCATATAGCTTGCCATCAGCGGCCTGCTTTCAGCCAAGAGCTGCAAACTTCTCCGTGCCTAAAATTGCCACGATCTCACCGAAATAGACACGGTGATAGTCTTTGTTTGGGTAATTGGTGTCGATGGATGGATCGATAAATTTGGCAGGGTCGATATCTGCGCTGTAGATCTTGCGGCATTCAATGGTCAGCTCAGCCTGCTCGAAACTGGGAGAACTAACCACGCGAGAGGCAATTGCGGTCAGATCAGTGCCGGCCAATTTATTGCCATCACGCCCCGACCGGCTGCCAAGGTGTGTGAGCGCTCGACGGTATTTGCTTGGGAAAGCGCTGACCGTGAAATCATCATAATCTTCCATGTAATCATAGGTGAAACGGGTTGGGCGTACCACCACCTCAACAAAGGGTCTGTTCCACATCGTGCCGATGCTGCCCCAGCCGATGGTCATCTCATTAAAATCTCCGCTGGCGAAATCGCCCGCCGCCAGGAGCAAAGTTTGGCGGTCGAACAGGTGATGGGGCTGGACGTTCAGCTCATATGGATTGATTTGGATATTCTGCATTGGTGTCACCTCCAGGTTGTTTTAATGATTGTTACAATAATAACTGAATATCTTATATAATTTTGTCTGTGTCAGAGGCTGATTGGTTCCTAAGAATTGCCTTTCGACTGGCAGGCAGCAGATAAAATGAATAATGAGGAATGAGTATTGGAAAAGAGCAGGAAGTTATCTGTGTACTTGAGAGATATGTTTGCTTTGTTTGTTATGGCGGGGATTTTGTTTTTGCTTGCCCACCCTGATAAGCGAGGCAGACTCTTCACCTTTGTTTTTGTTTTTACAGTCGTGAGTGGCATGCTTTTTGTCCTTATTTATTATGGAAAACTGATTCCAAAGGTTTCGTTCAGAATTAGCTTGCCCAAAACACTGATTTCTATTTTTTCTATCTTAGCTGTTGCCTTGATCGTGCTGCTTTTTTATACCTTTCCCCATGACCTTATTCGCCTCACCGGGACAAGGTTGTTGGTTTTAGCTGTGCTTGCCGCGGGGCTGGGGCTAATCTGCGCCATTAGCGATTGCGGGTATAACCCGTTGGCTGTGATGACCGCGTCCTTTTTGGGCGGTGGTTTGCTTTATATGTTGGTCCCATATTTAACCACGATTCAAGCGACCCCTTTTTCGTTAGGCTGGTCTGAGGGAAGCCAGGTTTACTTTGCCTCTTTGTTCCACTCGCAGAAACTCTATGGACAAAATTTGCCATTGCCTGTGCTGGACCCCAGTCGCTACCTGATTCAATCAATCCCTTTTGTGTTTGGGATCAGGTCTATTTTTATCCACCGACTTTGGCAGGTGTTCCTATGGGTTGGATTGAACGCTGCAGGAGCATGGTTAATAGCTAAAAAAGTTGGCAGCAAGATTGCGATACCTACATTTTGGTTGAGCGTTTTCATGTTCCTTTTCTTTTTCCAGGGACCGGTTTATTACAGTTTGTTCGTTGCGGTGATAATCGTACTGCTCGGATACAAAAGGGACAATCCGACCAGGACATTAATCGCTGTAATTCTCGCTTCAATCTGGACAGGGCTGAGCCGGGTCAACTGGATCCCGCTCCCCGCTTTGTTGGCAGCATGCCTTTATCTTTTTGATGAGCCTGTTGACATTGAAAATTGGGCTGCTTATCTCAAGAAACCGATTGTTTGGACCGTTGTTGGCGTTGCAGCTGCGTGGTTATCAAAGTATGCCTATCGATTCATTTCGGGTGAGGACCCTGAAATCTTCGACACTGCATTTTCATCCCCTTTGCTTTGGTACAGGATGTTCCCGAATGTCACCTATGCACCAGGGATCCTGTTGGGTATCGCCCTGGTATGTCTCCCGTTATTAATTTTAACAATTCTCTTCATCAGGAAACGCTATAAGAACTCGGTTCATTGGCTGCGTTGGCTTGGACTTGGAGCGATATTGGCGGCTTTCCTGGTTGGCGGCATCGTGGTTAGCGCGAAAATTGGCGGAGGCTCAAACTTGCATAATCTGGACGCCTTCCTGGTGCTCTTTGTTATGGTATCACTGGCGATCCTCTCAGGACATATCTCTCCTGAGAGTAAAGCTGAAGTTGTACCGGCTGTCAATTTCCAAAAAGAGATGAAATTGCTCTTGCTGTTCGCTGTTTTTGTGCTGGTTTCGTATACCTTTTTCCAGGCATCGATCACCCAATCTGAGAACACTCAAATCGCAGAAACCGAGGTCGCAGAAATTCAAAGCGCGTTGAATGAAATGAAATATATTCCAGGTGACGTGCTTTTTATCACAGAGAGACAGCTGCTTACCACCGGCGCGATCGAGGGAGTTTTAGTTGTGCCTGACTATGAAAAAGTAATAATCATGGAGATGGCAATGGCAAACAACCAGGGTTACCTGGAAGCCTTCTACCAGGAATTGGAAGAAAATCAATTCAAAGCGATTATATTGGATACGCTTAACACCTCAATTTATGATGAAACCACAGGTTTCTCAGATGAAAACAACAGTTATGTCAGCCGTGTGGTCATTCCGATTTTGTCAAATTATCAACTTGCCCAAAGCTGGCGCAGCGGTACAGTGAATCTGATGGTCCCGATCGGGATTGATTAAGCTCTCCAACTCCTTCGTGCGAATCCCTGGTTTTCAGCTATGATATAGGCATGAAGGATCACAATTGAGAGGAACGGGTGTAAATTCAAGTTTGTGGATAATCGCTCACTGAAAACAAATGAAAAGCCGCTTCTGACCATCGTCCGATGGTTGGGGACAATCATTTCTATTGGCGTTATGATTTATCTTGTTTCCCGTGTAGGCTGGCGGCAGGCGCTGGAAAGTTTTGGGCAGATACCCTGGTGGTATTTTGCCATCTTCATCCTGCTTGGTTTGGTTTCGCGTTTTATGACCTTTGCACGCTGGCACAGCCTTCTGCGCGCAAGCGAAGAGCCTATCAAACCTGAAGAAAGTCTCAAGCTGACCTTTGCCGGCTTGTTTGCCTCCAACGTGCTGCCTACCACGATTGGCGGCGATGTTTTTCGGCTGGCAGGAGCGATCCGCCTTGGGATGTCAACATCCCTGGCGACTGCATCGCTGGTGGTGGACCGCCTGGTGGGGATGACGGGCATGTTATTGGCGCTGCCTTTTGCAATAAAATTTTTACCCTTCCTGAGGGACTCCTCTTCAACGACATCTTTGGGGATGGCGGTTGGCACAGGAACGCTTGCCAAAGTGTGGGGATGGCTGCGTCGGTATCTCGACAAGGTATTGCAAAGCCTGAAGAATTGGTTGAAACAGCCCAAAAGCCTGCTTCAAGCGCTGGGATTCACGCTCATTCACCAGGCTTGTATTTATCTGATCATCAAAATTTTTATCAACGCAATGGGAGAAGATCTTTCCTTCATGTCGATCGCTGGCATCTGGAGCGTCACCTATTTCATCACCTTGCTGCCTATCTCGATCAACGGTCTGGGCTTGCAGGAAGTCACCGTGACCAACCTGTTTTCAGTCTGGGGTGGGGTTAGTGTCGAGACCAGCATCGCGCTGGCAATCTTTTTGCGGATTCTTTGGATGCTTGTGAGTCTGCCGGGGGCTTTCTTTATCGGTGATGTTCTGGCAGGTAAACGCCCAATAAAACATAGTGACCCAGACGCAACTTCTCATAAGGAACTAAATAATTAGCATGGAATCAAAAATTGACCTGACTGGTTACATCCGTAATGGACTGATCGCCATCCTGTTTAGCACTGTCTGGTTCGCCTTTGAAAACCGGAACTATCAAAACACCTGGTACACAATCAACCTGGTGATTTTCGCTGTCGCGGTCATTTTCTTATCCTTCTTAATGATTAGAAAACCAGCTTTTCGTCGGAAGTCAGACAGAACATTTGCTGAGCGAAAAATCTTTTCCCAACCCGCCTGGTCCGCCGCTTTGTTGGTCATTTTTTTCTTCACATTTTCCGGGGAGTTGCTCGCTAAGGGTGGTGCCAGGTTTGTAATCCTGTTGATCTGGGCAGCGCTTTGTGGAGCTCTTGTCGCACACTTTTACCCGAATAAAAACCCTTATTACGTCTTCGCTTCCGTATTGCTGTTTGGGGGCGTCCTTTATCGAACAGGGGCGTTTGTAAACGAAGTCAGCAGTTCACCTTTCTCGTTGGGTTGGTCTGAAGGCAGCCGGTTCTATAACGCTTCGCTCTTTTACTCTGAAAAGCTATACGGACAAAGCTTGCCTTTGCCTGCGTTGCACCCCAGCCGCTACTTGATGCAAGCCTTCCCGTTTTTGTTAAACATTGATTCAATATTTCTTCACCGACTGTGGCAAGTCTTGTTGTGGATTGGGTTAACCGGCTGGGCATCGTGGTTGTTTGCCAGCAAAATCGGTAAAGGTCTCAAATTGCCGGTCTTTTGGTTGAGTGCTTTTTGCTTCCTGTTCTTTTTCCAGGGAGCTGTCTATTACCACCTGATGGTCTGCGTGATTTTGATCTTGATTGGTTACCAAAAAGATAAGCCATTTCGGACGCTTTTGTTTGTCATCGTCGCCTCATTATGGGCAGGAATCAGCCGTATCAATTGGATTCCGGTGCCTGCTTTGCTGGCAGTATCACTATACCTGATCGACAGACCGTTTGATGGGAAGGACTGGCTGGGTTATCTGAAGTGGCCTGTTATGTGGTCTGTTTTGGGTGTGGCGATTGCTTTTGGAAGCAAGCAGTTTTATCAGACGATCTCAGGGGAGAACCCGGCTTTTTTCGACTCTGCCTTTAGCTCCGATCTGCTTTGGTCGCGGTTGCTTCCGAATTCGACATTTATGTTGGGAGTTTTACCGGCGATAATTCTGGTCTGTTTGCCGCTGCTTATGCTTACGGGTTGGTTGCTCCGTCAAAGCAAGGGCGCTAAGATACATTGGCTGCGCTGGCTGGGATTGTCTGGCATTTTAATTGTCTTCTTTGTCGGCGGCATGCTGGTGAGCCTGAAAATCGGTGGGGGAGGCGACCTTCACAACCTGGATGCTTTTTTAGTCTTCTTCCTGCTGATCAGCCTGAGCCTGCTGTCAGGGCGTCTTATCGCGGACGATCCTGCTGCGCGTAGTCATTTGCCCGATTTGCCGAGAATACCTGGTCTGTTGCTGATGTTTGTGTGCCTCGTTCCGGTTATGTTTGCATTTATGCGTTCGGGGTCCTGGTCAGGAGGGCACGATTCGGACGAACAGGTCAGGCTGCAACAGATTCAGCAGGCGGTTGAGGTTATCAATGAAGTAAAACCCGGACCAATTCTTTTCGTAACCGAGCGTCAGCTGCTGACGATGGGCGAGATAACAGGCGTTGATATCGTCCCGGAATACGAGAAAGTCTTCCTGATGGAAATGGCGATAGGAAATAACATGGAGTATCTCCAAGAGTTTTACGACCTCCTCGATGATCATTATTATAGTGCGATCATCTTTGACCAGATCAAAACCGATATCCAGGCAAGCTGGAGTAGTTTTGCTGATGAGAACAATAGCTATGTACGCAAAGTGACTCTGCCGGTACTAATGGACTATCAACTTGCGCTCAGCTGGGACCAGGGAGAAATTAACTTGCTCATATCCAATAATCAACCAGAATTAATGGAGCGCCTGCGCCAAATAACCAATCAGTAAAAACAGGGGATATCCGCAAGGGACGGCTACCATACCGTCCCGGAAACTCAGGCTTCGACCAAATCCCGCAAATCCTGAGGGGTTGGCTCGACTACTTCCCGGACGGTATAGGTCTTCTTTTTCTGAGACTCAAAATAAGTGCGCATTAACAATTCGGCGATCAAACCCATCAGGATGGCAATGAAGCCGAGCAAAAACATCATCACAGCGATCTGAAACCAGGGCGAGGTCAAAACCCCGATCTCGCTCATGATTCGGCGAATTGCCAACCAGACAAACAAACCAAAGCCGATCACCATCATGCCAAATCCGACTCCACCAAACAGATAGATCGGTTTTTTGGAGAACTTCATTAAAAATTTGACCGTGATCAGGTCTAAAACCACCTTGAGCGTACGTTCAAGACCGTAGTTAGCTTTTCCATGCTTGCGAGGGTGGTGCTGAACAACCACTTCGCTGATCTTCGCGCCGGCATCATCGGCGTAAACCGGGATAAAGCGGTGCATCTCGCCGTAAAGATTAATCTTATCCAAAACATTACGTCGGTAAGCCTTGAGCGTGCAGCCATAATCATGAAGATGCACGCCGGTTGTGCTCGAAATCAGGTGGTTGGCGAAGCGGGAAGGAATCGTGCGGGTCATGGGGTTATCCTGGCGGTCTTTGCGCCAGCCGCTGACCACATCGTAACCTTTTTCCAGTTCTGCCAGCAGCAGCGGGATATCAGCAGGGTCGTTTTGCAGATCTGCATCCATCAGCACCACGATATCGCCATCGCTGTTGTCGATTCCGGCTGAAATCGCTGCGGTTTGCCCATAGTTTCGGCTGAAAACGACGCTGCGCACGTGGTTCGGGTGTTTTTCCTGCAGCAGTTTCATTACCTTCACGCTGGCATCTTTGCTGCCATCATCGACAAAGGTGATATCCCAGTCATAATCAACATCCTTCATCACATCCAGCACCTGGTCGAATAATTCGGGAAGGTTTTCTTGTTCGTTATATACCGGGACGACGATGGAAAGTTTCATGCGGGTTATTATACTCAATCAGTGATTAATTGCGGGTATAATTTTTGAGATGGTTACCAAAAACGACGACAGCATCCTGGCAGCGAAACGCGCAGAAGATAGCGTGGACATGGCTTTGCGCCCGACCACCCTGGATGAATTAATCGGTCAGCAGGGTGTCAAGGATAACCTGCATATCCAGATCCAGGCAGCCAAACAACGCGGCGAGGCGTTGGAACACGTGCTCTTTCACGGTCCTCCCGGGCTTGGCAAAACCACCTTGGCGCACATTTTGGCTTCTGAGATGGGCGTCAATATCAAAGTGACATCCGGTCCTGCGATTGAACGGGCAGGTGACCTGGCTGCGATTCTGACCAACCTGCGGGCAGGAGATATCCTCTTCATCGACGAAGTTCACCGCTTGGGAAAACTGGTCGAAGAAATCCTTTATCCGGCGATGGAAGATTATGCTCTGGATATTATTATTGGCAAGGGACCAGCAGCCAAATCGGTGCGCCTTAAGTTGCCGCGCTTTACCGTGGTCGGCGCGACCACGCGGCTGGCGCTGCTATCCTCACCATTGCGAGCACGTTTTGGGGCGGTTTATCGAATGGATTATTATGACCAGGAAGCACTGGCAGCGATCATCCGCCGCGGAGCAGGGCTTCTGAAGGTGCCTTACATGGAAGACGGTGTACAGGAAATCGCCCGACGGGCGCGTGGAACTCCCCGAATCGCACTCCGTTTGCTGCGTCGCGTGCGCGACTTTGCCGATGTGCGCGCAAACGGTACGATCACAAAAGAGGTTGCAGAAGATGGCTTGGGCATGCTCAGCATTGACCCGCTTGGGCTTGATGAGATGGACCGGAGGGTGCTGCTGGCGATTATTGATAAATATAATGGCGGACCGGTTGGCTTGAACACAATCTCAGCTTCGGTCAGTGAGGAAGCCGACACGATCATGGACGTGGTCGAACCGTACCTGTTGCAGTGTGGTTTTATTGACCGAACGGCACAGGGGCGGGTGGCTACCCAACGCGCGTATGAACACATGGAAAGGAAGTATTCTGCTCCAAGAAATCAGCCAGATCTGTTTGATGGAGAATATTTATCATAATCCTCAGCTCTTTTCGAAAATAGGTTGTCATGAATGAATGGTTGTCAATAACCAGCTCAAGTTCGTGACGAAAATGAATCCCATAATATCAACAGTCTTGTAAAATATCTGTTGACCCGACTTAGATTAGTGAACTATTGGTTTAATGAAAACTGAAGAATTTAACTACGATCTGCCTGAGCGCTTCATCGCCCAGACTCCCACCAAGCGCCGCGACCATTCGCGCCTGCTTGTTCTCGATCGCAAGACGGGCACTGTCGAACACCGGCATTTTTATGACCTTATCGATTACCTGTGTCCGGGGGATTTGCTGGTGGTCAACGAAACCCGCGTCATTCCCGCGCGGTTGTTTGGGAACAAACTGCCTGGAGGCGGCAGGATTGAAGTCTTGCTGCTAAACAAGCTGGACACTTTGCGTTGGGAAGTTTTGGTCGGTGGCAGTGGAATGGTTGAGGGACGGGTTTTTCAGATTGAAAACGGACCCCAGGGAGAGGTTGAGCGCGTTTTGGAGGGCTCCAAACGAGTGTTGCGTTTCGCTGCGCCGATCGAACAATTTTTTGACCGGGCTGGTCACACCCCGCTGCCGCCTTATATTCACGATTACCTCGGTGACCCTGAACGCTACCAGACGGTTTATAACGAAGCTCCTGGTTCTGCTGCGGCTCCGACTGCCGGGCTGCACTTCACTCCCGAGCTGTTGAAAAAAATATCGGAAAAAGGTATAAACCTTGCAAAAATTGAGCTGCGGGTTGGGCTGGATACTTTCGCTCCGGTCACAGAAGAAACTGCCGAAGAGCACATTATCCATAAGGAATGGTGTTTTCTGAGCGAAGCAGTGGCGGGGATTATCAGGCAAACGAAAGAGACGGGCGGCAGGGTGATCGCGGTTGGGACCACCAGCGTGCGCACGCTCGAAAGTGCCTGCCAGGATGGCGTGATCAGGGCATTTTCGGGCGAAACCGGTTTGTTTATTCTCCCGGGCTATCAGTTTAAGTGCGTGGATGCGATGATCACGAACTTCCATTTGCCGAGATCGACCCTGCTGATGTTGGTGAGTGCTTTCGCTGGCAGGGAGCAGATTTTGAATGCCTATGAAATCGCCAAGGCAGAAGGGTATCGTTTTTTCTCGTTCGGCGATGCGATGTTGATGATGTAAGTGATGCTAAACAATGGTCTGAGTCCCTTTTGCAAAGCGAAATTGGCTTCGACACATACGAACATTCCTGGCAAGAAAAGCGTATCGGAATGGATGTGAATCAGACATCCATTATTTTAAGATTGATAACCAATTCAATATCGAGCAACGAAGAAGTTTTATTCCGCGCCAATTGAGTAATTGAGAAAATAAGGTATAAATAAAATTAACTGTGTTTCTATCCATCGTTAGTACAAGATGGAGCGGAAGGAGTTAACATGAAAAGAAAACCAATACTGTTACTGTTTTTGATATTGTTAGCCGCGACCATGATTGCAGGTTGTGGAAATAACAAGCCAACCGAAGTTGTAAGCGTGCCGATTTCCAACCTGGCGACGACATCCTGGATCACAGAACCGATCCAGGCAAGCGCATCTGATCTGACCATGGAAGTGCTGCACGTGACGCAGAAGGGAAATGACCTCGTATTGAGGGTTAAGTTCCCATTGGTCGATTGGCGAAACTGGTACATCAGTAGAGTCGTGCTCAAAGTTGAGGGCGGCGAAAGTTATCTCAACGCCCAAACAGTATTTTTTGAGCGGATTTACCAAAAAGGAGCCAATATTTACTGCCTGTATCAGCCTTCTTATAATGAGATTGAACGCTGTCTGGAATCGGAAAGCATGGAAACCTACCAGATTGACGAATTAATTTTTAGCGATTTACCAGAAGACTTGGAAGGCAGGGTGATTGTCCTCGAGATTTTGGAACTTTCCACCCAAACAGCCTCTGGTTCAGTGAAGTATTGCGAGGATCTGCGCCTGCCTTATATTGAAGAGACCGTTGGGGCAGATTTCCCGGGTTTGACCGTGGAATGTGATGCGAGCGGCTACCGGGTTTCGATTGCGGAAGCGCAGTCAGCCGTTGATGCGTTGATAGCAGAAGCCAGCAGCGGCGTTGTTGTAGGCCCATGGCGGTTTGAAATCAGGAAATGACGCATGGACGGGTCTTCGGGAACTGGACATGCCTGTTCCGATTGCGTTCAAGTGCGAAGCCATCTTTTCCCCCGGTTGCTATAAAATGGCGGATTGAGGGCACAATACATACGAATTGCACAAAACTCACGGTGCCCTCAATCTCGCCCTACAGCCTGATCTTGTCATCCTGAGCGCAGCGAAGGATCTTTCCCCCCTCCCTGTTTGTCATCCTGAGCCGATATCAATCATCACACACGCTTCGGCGGATTGGAGGTGCAATGCGCTATTTACACTGGAATTATCCGGCACCTCCAATCTCGCCCTATGGGATAATCAGTCCTTACAAAAAGCCTGGTCAGAATGAGAGTGCTTGTGAATGACGGTAACCTCTATCTATAAACCAGGCGGCCCTCAACCGTGCGGTTGATAGCCTGGTGATGGCGGAAGTATTCATCGAGTACAGCTTGCATCGAGGCGACGACAACCCGGGATGGTGCGATTTGTGTGAGCTCATCAATCGATATTCCGAGATTCTTTTCACAATTGATGACGTGATATTCCTGCAGACCAATTTTGTAGATTTGATCGTTTTCCACAGGCTTTTCACCGATAGTCAGACTAACCAGTTTGGCTGAAGCGTCATCATAAACAGCACTTACTCCCTGATTCACCTGGTAACACTCGCCCTCACTGTTGCGATTGCTTTTACGCATGATATGGCTGAAAATTTTAAGCAGTTGTTCACCAGTGACGGAGAATCGGGAGAAGGTGTCCTCAAAAGGAAAAATTTGCTTGATATCACGCAGGGTTACGATGGGACCCAACTCCTTCTGTCGAATTGATCCACTGCCAATGAAGGCTACATCCAGCCCCGTGTTTTCTGCAAAAATGTCTGAAAAAAGGTTTCCAATCTCGGTCTCTACTTCGCGATCAGGATGGGTAAGAGTTCTCGCCATTCGGCAAAGTAAGGTGTTGTATTTTGCATCAAGGATGTTTTGGTACGACTCGATAAAATCGTGCAATTCCATATCCGGTTCGATGGTATCGCTGGTAATTGGAACCAGCTGCCATTTCCAGTTTACGATGGAGTTGGTGTCATCGTCCACCACTATGTCAAAACGACCGATCTGGTCTGAACCTACAGCAGCTTGGGCGATCAGAATGTCATTGACAACTTCGGGCTGATCCATATAGCTGTGGGAATGACCTCCCAGGATCAGATCGACCCCCCATTCGGGTTTTAACATGGCTGCAAGCTCTTTGTCAGAATCCAGACCAATATGGGTTAGCAGCACGGTCAGGTCAATATCATCGTTTTTGTAAGCATCGCATATTTTGCCGATTTCAGCAGAAGCTTCCTCGAGTGTGATGAATGTACCAATGTGGTTGTCAAGTTTGAGGGAATCCAACACTGTTTCGGTTACGATGCCGATAAAAAGGACATCAAAACCATCAATTGGTAGGATGATATAAGGCATCAGCAAGCGTTTGTTGTACTTTTTGATATAGAGGTTGGCATTAATGATTGGGAAGTTCGCCATTTTTTCTAAGAAAAGCAGATGAGGCAAGCCGTAATCTAGCTCATGGTTCCCGAGCGATGCCACATCCGGCGCGAGATAATTCATGATTTCGATGGTGCTTATGCCTTTGTATTCCGAGTCGATAATCGAACCCTGAACCATATCGCCTGAGATGGTGTAAATGACATTTTTTTCTTCACTGCGGACCTGATTGATGTAGCCACTGAGCAGCGAGATGCCGCCAATCATATGACCCCCACCTTCAGCTACCTCTGCCAAAAAATCTCCGTGCATATCATTGGAATGGAGGATGGTAAAGCGCTTGGTGTTCATGGGATTATTCCTCTCTTCTTGACTTGGATAAGATAGTCATTATATGCTTATCGTAGAATTGTAGTTCCACAAGCATTATACAAGGTTTTGTATCGGAAGGCTATGCTTTTTTGGGGGTGACAGATGTAAGTGTAGGAGGCGGTTGTACTGCTCGCTGCGCTCGCAGCATCATGACCACGCGGTCCCGAACGCGGGGGTCTCCCCCTATGACCATTAAAAAATTAAGAAAACAACCCACCAATTGCCATGTTGGCGAAGTCGTCTTTCGCCAGGCTCTGACCGGCGATGACGCGGGGTAAGACCAGGTCCAGAATAGATTTTCGGGCATACATTACGCCTCCGGGCAACCCCATCACTGTGGTGCCATTCTTAAAATATGCCAACATGAACATCGCGCCGGGAAAGACCGGTGTTCCATAGGTGACAATATTGGCTCCGGCGGCGCGGATCGCGCCAGGCGTGCTGTCGTCGGGGTCAACGCTCATGCCTCCTGTGCAAAAGATCAGGTCAATGCCGGCAGCATGGGCTTGTTCGATTTCAGCTTTGATTGTCGCCAGCTCATCGCCAACTTCTTTAACGATTCTTACCTCAACAGGATAAGCCGACAGCATTTTGAGGACAACCGGTGAAAAGGTATCTTTGATACGTCCGGAAGAAATTTCATTGCCGGTCACGAAAATAGCAGCAGTCAGCTCGCGGTAGGGCAGTACCTCGAAAACCGGATTCAAAACGCTGCTTTGCAGGGCAGCCAGGCGTGACTCCTCAATTACCAACGGAACCACCCGCATAGCCGCCACCTTCTCGCCTGTCTTAACTGGGGTATGATTCTCACGGGCAGAAATAACGACATGCTCAGCCAGATTTAGCTGAAACAATTTTTGCGCATCAATAGTAAACAGTCCGTCACATTCAGCAAACAGCTCAATCTTGCCTTCCTGGGTTGCGCCTGCCCGTAGGTTTTGACCCATGGTGATCCCGCTCAAGATCGCAGCGGCATCGTTTTCGTGGAGCATGCCGGCTTCGATCTCGAGTATGTAAATGGTCTCTTTTCCCATTTCGAGCAAAAGCGGTATATCTTCTTCGCGGATGATATGTCCCTTGGGAAAGCGCACACCTTTAAATTTGTCTATGATGATTTGGGTGTGATCGTGTGCCAGCATCATCCCGACTGCGTCTGTTGTTTTTATTTGTTTCATCAGATTTCAAATTTTTAAAAAAGCCGACCTGCGCCGGCTTTTTGAATTAGCGGCTATTAATCGTCTGCCAGGCTCTCGTCGTCTTCACTGGGGTCAAAACTCTGCTGTAGCTGCTCAGCATCTGCCAACCCGCGCACTGTTTCTTCGATCTCATTGCGGATCTCCAGGTTTTGGGAGAGGAAATTCTTGGAAGCTTCGCGACCCTGACCCAACCGCTGGTCTTTGTAAGAATAGAAAGACCCACGTTTTTCGATGACTTCCAGATTCGTTGCCAGGTCGAGAACATCACCCGACTTAGAGATGCCCTCGTTGTACATGATGTCGAATTCGGCAGTACGGAAAGGCGCGGAGACTTTGTTCTTGACCACGCGCACGCGCACACGATTACCAACGATCTCGGCACCAACCTTGATCGATTGCACCCGGCGAACGTCCAGCCGCACCGAAGCATAAAACTTAAGCGCGTTGCCGCCTGTTGTCGTCTCGGGGTTGCCAAACATGACCCCGATTTTCTGGCGCAGTTGGTTCGTGAAAATCACCGCTGTTTTCGTCTGGCTGATCGCGCCAGAAAGCTTGCGCATTGCCTGTGACATCAGACGAGCCTGCACGCCCATGGTGGCATCACCCATATCGCCTTCGATTTCAGAGCGGGGAACCAGGGCGGCAACCGAATCAACCACAACCAAATCCACCGCGCCCGAACGTACCAGCGTTTCAGCGATTTCGAGTGCTTGTTCGCCTGTATCCGGTTGAGAAATGAGCAACTCCTGAACGTTGACACCACAGCGCGCGGCATAGGTCGGATCGAGCGCGTGTTCCATGTCGATGTACGCGGCAGTGCCGCCTTGTGCCTGGCATTCTGCCACGATGTGCTGACAGATTGTGGTCTTACCTGAAGATTCGGGACCATAAATTTCGGTGATACGGGCTTTGGGGATGCCGCCAACACCGAGTGCCATGTCCAGAGAGAGCGAGCCGGTGGGAATCGAAGCCACCTCCATATGGGTCGCTTCTCCCAATCGCATGATGGAACCTTCTCCGTATTTTTTAACGATGTCGTGTAATGCGCGGTCGAGAACAGCTTTCTTTGCCTCCTCCAGGTTTGGATCTGAGGCTTTGAGCTGGGTAGTTGTCTTTTTCTTAGTTGCCATGGTTACTCCGAGAACTGGTTTCTATTAATCAAATATAGCACAATTGTTCGATACGTCAAGAACCAAACTACATGATCCTGCGGGCTTCCAGGTAGAAGCGCTTGTCGTGCGCGTGACCCATCGAGAAAGTTTTGCGGGGCAAAGAGCCATCCAGAATGACCGATTTAAAGAAGTTGTCCTTGGTGATCGGGGGCAGGTAAAACCCGAGATTGCCGGGTTCCTTGCTTAACTTATCGAGCACATCGTCACCATGGACGTAATCGATCTCGGCATCGGCGTCGCGTTTCAAAAAGGCGTCCAGGAATTCCTGAAGGCTGCCAACCGCGAGGTTATGTTTTGGTTCAACCAATTCGATAATCCGGTAACCAGCAGCAGTGATCATGCCAAAGCGTTGTTTGCCGGGGGCGGCTCCCAGAACGGTTTCTTTCATAGCGTCAAAACCCTTGCAGGTATGAATTTCGTAGTTGGGTTCAAATTGTTTGGTCACCAGGTAGCCAAAACCGTCGCCAACGTTGAACATAACGCGGTGAATCGGTTCGAACTTGAGTGACGGGTCATGCAAATTGACCAGCTCGACCAATGCGTAGCGGGCTGGGTGCTCCATGCCAACCGTCGGTTTCAGTTCTTCCCAGATGCTCTTGGCAGTAGCGAGCGAGTGATTACCGTCACCAACAGCAAAAAGCAGTGGGTGGGTTTGATCGACATCGCCATAGCGTGCCTTGTATTTGTCTGCATCGAGCAGCCCGGCGAGGCGGTCGATAACACCGTTCAGGGTGTCGGGATCTTCGATAAGGTGCCCGGTGATGTGACCGCTGCCTTCCATCAGGTCAAAGTCATATGCAAGCGGCAGGGCGGCTTTTTGGTTCAAAATGGGATTGAGTACCGAGAATTCCGGGTCATCATAGAGCACCAAAATGTGGGGCAGCTCCAGCGGCGCGCCGCGGCGAACCTGCATTCGTGGGGGCAGGCGGTCCAGGATGGTGCCTTCAGTCGCGCGAATCAGGGATTGAGAGCCCTGGTTGAAGTCGTATGTCTCCAGGTCGAGCGCTACCACCAGCCCGGTCTGTATTGAGTCGCCTACAGTTCGTTCTACCAACATGAAACCATTGTGCGGTTCAAGCAGCCCGCTTTCGAGGTATTCACACATTTTTGCCTGAGACCGTTCAATGCGCTCAGGTTTATCTGGTTCATTCAAAAAAGCTTCAGGCAGAATCATGTGATAAGTCGAGGGAGCGTCGCCAACAGTGGCAGCTACACGCTCCCAATACTCTGGTTCGGATGTGAACTGATCAAGGGCAATTACTGCCCACTTGTGCAGGTCGACTTTTTTTCCTGGAAGAAGTAATTCCGGGATATGGATTCCAAATTTTTCAGCATTTGTCATGGGAAGGTCCCTTTCTGAGGTGAGTTTTCCCTATTGTATCAGAGCAAATGCTTTAAAGGCTCATTTCTTCTCGGGCAGGTAAACCAGACCAACAGCACCAGGACCCACGTGGGTTCCGATAACCGGGCTGATTTCGCCGATGATTTCGTTTTTCACCTTAAAATGCTGGCGGGCGGTTGCCAACATTTCTTCACTTAATTTGTGTGAGTTGGCAGAGAGGACGCCCAGGTATTCTATGCGACCCTGTTTGCCCAGGTCATCTTCGACGATCTCAAAAACACGCTTGACCGCTTTCGAAAAGGTGCGCACTTTTTCGAGCGGGGCAACCGCACCATCCTGGAGTTTGAGGATCGGTTTCAGTTTCAAGGCGGTGCCCAAAAAGCGCGCTGCCCCACCGATGCGACCACCGCGATGCAGAAATTCGAGCGTTTCGACCACGAACAGGGTCTGAATTCGTTCGGAAATGTCGACTGCCAGGTTTTTACATTCCAGCAATGAGGCACCTCTGAGAGCGGCATTGGAGGTCATCAATGCCATAATGGTGAGCGGCATGGAAGCCTGCAATGTGTTCAGGACGATCAGGCGGTCTTCCGGCAAACCCTCCGCACCCTGAATAGCGGAATCCCAGGTGCCGGAAATTTTGGATGAAATTACCATGGTCAGGATGTCGTATCCTTCATTCAATAATTTGGTGTAAGTCTGTTGGAAGGCACCGGCAGAGGGTTGAGAAGTGGTCGGAATGGTTTTCGATTTACTCAGTCGCTCATAGAATTCGGTTGGAGAAATATCGATGCCGTCGAGATAGGTTTCGCCGTCCCAGTTGAGATGGAGGGGGACGATGGTCAGGTTTTGCTGCGCTGCGATTTCAGGGGGAATGGCAACAGTGCTGTCGGTAACAATGGCTACTTTGTTCATATTTAGGTACTCCTAAGCTAATAAAACACGAAAAAGTATTCAGAGTTTCAGACAGGTTGATAATGTAGTCAAATTTCTCTAAGGCTTTACCCGGGCAGGAGCGACAGAAAGTATACAGAACAAGCATCCCAGCATGATAGTTTCCTGCGAAAAACATTTCGAATCTTGTCGTACTTAAGGTATGATAAGAAAAAAACTGTGAGAAGTATATATGTTTGAGAGCCTTTCTGACAAACTTACCGCTGTATTTGACAACCTGAAACGGCGAGGAAAATTAACCAAAAGCGATGTTGACCTCGCCATGCGTGAGGTTAAACTGGCGCTGCTCGAGGCAGACGTCAACTATGCCGTGGTGCGTTCTTTTACCAACCGCGTCAAAGAGAGATCGATTGGCGTCGAAGTATCCAAAGCGCTCAATCCAGCGCAGCAGGTGATCAAAATTGTCAACGAGGAGTTGATTGCAACTCTCGGTCAGCCTGCAGAACTAAACCTCAAAGGTGAGCGACCACATGTTTTGATGCTGGTCGGTCTGCAGGGTTCCGGTAAAACCACAGCCGCGGCGAAGATTGCCAAGAAATTACGTGCTTCCGGTGAACGCGTGCTGCTGGTAGCGGCAGATATTTATCGACCGGCTGCCATCAAGCAGCTGCAGACGCTGGGCAATCAAATCGATGTTCCAGTTTTTACGCTTCCCGGTGCCAATCCAGTTCAGATTGCCAAAGAAGCCAGGCAACAGGCGCGAAACGGCGGTTATAGCGTGCTGATCGTCGACACGGCTGGTCGCTCGCAGCTGGATAACGAGTTGATGGACGAATTGGTAGGAATCGACAAAGCAGTACCGGCAAACGAAATTTTGCTGGTTGTCGACTCGATGATCGGGCAGGAAGCGCTTAACATTGCAAAAGGGTTTCAAGCAGAAATTCCCATTACCGGATTGGTTTTTACCAAGATCGATGGTGATGCCCGTGGCGGTGCTGCCATATCGATCCGGGAAGTGACCGGCATGCCGATTAAATTTCTGGGCACCGGCGAAGGTATGGACGCGCTTGAAGTGTTCGATCCAAACCGCATCGCCGGGCGCATTTTGGGCATGGGTGACATGCTTGGTCTGATCGAAAAAGCCGAAGCGGCTTACGCAGACGGGGTTGATGTCAAGCAAGCGGAGCGCATGCTCACCGGTCAGTTTACACTCGATGATTTTGCCAAGCAGCTCCGGCAAATGAAAAAGATGGGTCCAATCTCGCAATTGTTTGGCATGCTTCCCGGGCAAATGAGCGCGGTGGCTAAAGCTGTCGACCCACAGGAAGCCGAAGGTCAGCTCAAAACGGTTGAAGCGATCATCGACTCCATGACCCCTGCAGAAAGGCGCGACCCCAGATTGCTGAACGCAAGCCGCCGGCGGCGGATCGCTGCCGGCAGCGGTAAAAATGTGCAGGATGTCAACCGATTGATGAAACAATTTCGTGACATTCAAAAGTTAATGAAGTCTTTCCAAAAAACGGGAGGACGTGGTAATATTGATAGGTTATTTAGATAATTACGGATTAGGATAAGGAAATGCCCCTTCAGCATCTCTCAGCCTTAAACTGAAGCCGTATTAATATTATTACTGGAAAAGAAACTAAGGAGCAATTCTAAGATGGTACGTATTCGCTTACGCCGTGTGGGTTCAACCCATCAACCTCATTATCGTGTCGTGGTAGCTGATAAAGAGAGCCCCCGCGATGGTCGCTTTATTGAAATCGTTGGTTCGTATAATCCCAGGACAGAACCTGGAACAATCGAAATGAACGAGGAAAGAGTTTACCATTGGTTGAGTGTTGGCGCCCAGCCGTCAGAATCGGTTGAAAAACTATTCAAAATCGTCAAGTTAGACGAACGCTTTGCACGTCTTAAAGCCGGCGAAGACCAGGCAGTATTGATCGAGGAAGCCAACCAGGTCTACGAAGCCCGCGCCAAGAAGATCAGTGCAAAGTAACCAGGTCAGTGAGGATAGGATCATGGCAGAAGACAACCTCCGCAGCCTCCTGGAATACCTGGCGAAGTCCATTGTCAATAATCCTGACGATGTGACTGTCGAAGAATATGAAAGCGGCAAGACGGTCCACCTTGAGCTGCACGTGAACCCCGAAGACATTGGAAGAGTGATCGGTAAACACGGCAGAGTTGCCAATTCGATGCGCACGATCTTAAGAGTCGTGGCAGCCCGGAATGGCAAAAAGGTGGAAATGGATGTTGTTGATCTCGACTGATCTTCAACATGACTGAGAACACACCCAATACAGCAGGCTCGTCAATTCAAAACGAGCCTGCTTATCTATTAATCGGCGTCCTTCAGAAAACACACGGAATCAAAGGTGAAATCGCCATGCGAGTGGTCACACAATTCCCCGAGCGTATTCGTACAGGCAAGAGTGTTTTCCTGGGCGAAGACCACGAGGAATATCAGGTCGTGTCAGTCCGCTGGAAAAACACCCTGATGGTGCTTCGTTTCGCTGGATTTAACAACCCTGAAGAAGCCGCCAGGTTAACCAACCTGGAAGTCTTTACCCGAACGCGTGGTTTACCAAAACTGCCGGAAGGGCAGTATTATCACCACCAGTTAATTGGTTTGAAAGTCTGGCAAGCGGATGAATATTTGGGTGAGCTGGTTGATATCATGGAGACAGGCGCCAACGATGTCTATATCATTGCAAGCGAAGAATCGCAGGAATTGTTGATTCCAGCGATTCCTGATGTGATCAAAAAGATAGATCTCGAAGCCGGCACCATCCAGGTCGAGCTGCTCGAAGGACTGCGTGATTGACCAGCGAAACTTCTTTCTGGCTGGCGTTTAGCCATATCCGCGGAATCGGGGCGGTACGTTACCGCAAATTGCTCGATTTCTTTGGTGACCTCTCGATTGCCTGGCAGGCAGACAAAAAGGAACTGCTCAGTGCCGGTTTAACCGTAAAAGCCGCAGACCTGGTGCTCTCAACCCGTAAGACGCTCTCCCCTGAAAAACTCGAAGATGAGCTTGAGCGTAAAGGGATCAAATTTCTAACCTGGGATTCATCAAGTTACCCGCGCTACTTATTGGAAATCGCGCAGCCTCCGCCCGTTCTTTATTACGTTGGTGATATTTTGCCCGAAGATGAGCTGGCGATCGCGATCGTTGGCACTCGAAATGTTACTAAATATGGGCGGCAGATCACGCAGGACACAGCCGCCTATCTGGCAGCCAATCGCATCACCGTGGTGAGCGGTCTCGCCAGGGGGGTGGATGGCATCGCGCACCAGGCAGCGATCGAAGCCGGTGGTCGTACTTTTGCGGTTTTGGGTTCGGGTGTGGATGTGATCTATCCGCCGGAACATCGCAAGCTGGCGCGGGAGATCGTGAAGCAGGGTGCCTTGATCAGCGACTACGCGCCCGGCACCAAACCCGACGGCATCAACTTTCCACCTCGCAACCGGATCATATCCGGGCTATCCAGGGGCACCGTCGTAATTGAAGCCGGCGAGCGCAGCGGCGCGTTGATCACTTCGAAATTCGCTATCGAACAGAATCGGGAAGTTTTTGCGGTACCTGGTTCAGTTTTATCGCAAATGAGCAAGGGCACCAACCAGCTGATTGGCGATGGAGCAACCCCGATGACCAATCCGATCATCATCACCGACACGCTTAACCTGGCGCGTACTGGTATCGAGCGAAAGCGTGAAAAACTGGATATCAGCTCGACTGAAAAGAACATCCTGCGGGTGTTAGGCGACGAAAGCCTGCATATTGACGAAATTTGCGCACGCACTTCGATGACCATCGAAAAATTGACTGCCGAACTGACCATGATGGAATTGAAAGGTATTGTCCAGCGCGATAATGGCATGGAATACCAGCGCGTAAAGAAGTGGGACTTTTAAAGCAACCTTTCGCAATCTGCTATTGACAAAAAAATGAATATGGTATTATAGTGCCCGGCTATTGAGGGAAACACCCAGCCAGGAGAAATTATTATGGAAGCTTATTGCTTAAAGTGCAAAGAAAAAAGGGAAATCAATGACCCCGTCGCGGGTTTTAACGCGCGCGGTGCCGCTGTGACAACGGGCATATGTTTGGATTGTGGCACCAAAATGTATCGCATCGGCGCGACTCCAGCCCACGAAGGGTTGGAAAAACCGGTTATCGAGACAACTGAAAAGAAAACCAAGAGCAGCAAGACTAAAATTGCCAAACCGGCAGCCAGGAAAACCAAGTCCACCAAAATGAACGGCAAATCTGTCAAGGCAAACGGAAAACCGCTGGTGATTGTTGAGTCACCAGCAAAAGCCCGCACGATCGGACGGTTTTTGGGCAAAGATTACGAAGTGGTTGCCTCGGTTGGTCATGTCCGTGACTTGTTAAAATCTCAATTGAGCGTAGATGTCGAAAATGATTTTGAACCAAAATACCGCGTTCCCAACGAGAAACGGGAAGTGGTCAGGAAAATTAAAAGTCTGGCAGATGGCACCACAAAAGTCTTCCTGGCAACCGACCCCGACCGTGAGGGCGAGGCAATTGCCTGGCACCTTGTGGAGTCCGCAGAAATTGACCCGGGCAAGACCGAGCGTGTGGTCTTTCACGAGATCACCAAAAACGCGGTTACAGAGGCGTTTGCCAAAACCCGTGACCTGGATATGGACCTGGTGGATGCGCAGCAAGCCCGCCGGATTTTAGACCGATTGGTTGGATACAGTGTTTCGCCGATCCTCTGGGCGAAGGTGAAAGGCCGCTTATCAGCAGGGCGTGTGCAATCTGTGGCTTTAAGATTGGTTGTCGAACGAGAACGTGAAATTGAAGCCTTTATTCCGGTCGAATACTGGACTATCCATGGACTTTTCAACCCCGATGGCAGTGACAAGCAATACCGTGCCAAGCTCGCAAAAATTGATGGTGAAAGCCTTGAAATGACTCTCGAGAATGAGGCTCAGGCACATGCGCTGGTTGAAGAGATGAGGAAATCCAACTACAAAATTGGTGATATCAACGTGTCGACCAGACAAATGCGCCCGGGCGCGCCTTTCATCACCAGCACACTTCAGCAGGAAGCTTCCCGCAGGATCGGGTTCCTTACCCGCAAGACCATGTCGGTTGCCCAGCAGCTCTATGAGGGGCTCGATTTGGGTAATGGTGAAGAAACCGGTCTGATCACCTACATGCGTACTGACTCGGTGCATGTCTCGGCTGATTCGGTGAAAGAAGCGCGGGCATATATACGCAACCATTTTGGCGAAAGTTATTTGCCGGCTAAACAACCGCAATACCGCAGTCGGGCTGGTGCTTCTGCCCAGGAAGCCCATGAGGCTATCCGACCGACTTCGGTCAACCGCACGCCTGATTCGATCAAAAAACACCTTACCCGCGATCAATACGCGCTTTATAAACTGATCTGGCAGCGCTTCGTGGCTAGCCAGATGAACCCTGCAGTGATCGAGATAACGACTGTGGAAGTTGAAGGCACGTTGGGGAAACGCGTTTTCATGTTCAAGGCAACTGGCAACCGTGAAGTCTTTGCCGGCTTCAGGGCGGTTTACCGTTATGACAAGGCAGATGATGAGAATGGCGAAGAAGAACTGGTCGATATTCCACTGGACGTAATGCAAGTTGGGCAAAAACAGCATCTGCTGGAGCTTGACCCGGCTCAACACTTCACCCAGCCGCCACCGCGCTACACAGAAGCGACCTTGATCCAGGCAATGGAGGAGAACCAGATTGGACGTCCTTCCACGTATTCGCCGATTATTTCAACCATCCAGACCCGCGGTTATGTTAGCCGTGAAAACAAGCGGCTCTACCCGACAGAAATTGGTTTCCTGGTAAACGACCTGGTTGTCGAATACTTTCCGGGGGTGGTCGATTTGGGGTTCACTTCAAAGATGGAAGGCGAGCTCGACAAAATCGCCGAAGGCGAAGAGCAATGGGTGGATGTAATCCGGGAATTTTACGGACCGTTCAGCCATGAGCTGGAGCATGCCAAAAAGCATATGCCCAAAACCCAGTTGGAACCTGAGAAGGTTGGGCGGCTTTGCCCGGAAGACGGCGGTGAACTGGTGTTCCGCACAGGAAGATTTGGCAAATTTATCAGCTGCGCCAATTTCCCCAAGTGCCGCTATACGGAACCCTGGCTCGAGAAAATTGGCGTCACTTGCCCAACTTGTGGCATCGGTGATGTGATTGAAAAGCGTTCGAAGAAGGGGCGTAAATTCTATGGCTGCTCACGCTATCCCGAGTGTGACTTTACCTCATGGGATAAGCCTGCGGCGAAACCATGCCCCAATTGTGGTGGTCTGTTGGTTGAAAAGGGCAAAGCGCTGGTGTGCACAAAGTGCCGGTCGCGCTTCCCAGTGGAAGACCGCGAAGGATAATCGTTGGTACAAAACGTGCACCTCTCAAGGCAAGATGTTTTTGCTGAGAGGTGCACGTCATGGAAAACTTACTCGAAATCATAAAAGACAAATTACAAAATCGGCGTAATCTCGCGATTGCTGCCGGCATAGCTGGCTTACTGATTGGATGGTTGTTGTTTGGCTACGTTCTCTTTCCACTACAGTGGACGGACGCATCGGCTGCCAATCTGCGCCCGGATTTGCGGGTTGATTACCTTCGCAATGCCATTACGACCTACACACTGACCGGAGACAAAGTCAAGGCGATGCAGGCGTATGCCGAGTTGGGTGATATGGCAGAAAAAACTCTGGTCGACCTGAACAGCGACCCAGGTTTTTTGAATACTGAACAAATTCAACGTTTCAGCACAGCCATCAATGCTACAGTCCCCACGGCTGATTCTGTCACCACTACGCCGGGCACGACCTTACAGGATGGCACTGAAATCCTTGTGGATGGCGTTCAGCAGGAGGAAGGTACCAATTCCCTGATTTGGATCGGGTTGGGTCTGTTGGGAGTGTTGATTATTGGGGGTGGTGCCGCTTATTGGTTTTACTTCCGGGAGCACGGTTTCAATTTCAGAACAGCCACGGCAACAGCCCAGGAAGCGATATCAAACTTCAAAGTGACCCCTCCGGCAGTCAGACGGCAAGATTCGCCCGCAGCAGTTCAGCGACCGGCGGAGCGTTACATTAATGAACCAAAACCAGCTGCACAGAGAGCTTCAATTTTTGCGAATGGAAACAAGAACGGCAACGGCGGCGACAGCCCGGCAGAGAATAACGGTTCAAAACCGGTTGCGCAGTTTATGTCGACCTACATGTTCGGGGATGACCGATACGACGAATCTTTTGTTTTTGATGCCCCCAACGGAGCGTTTTTGGGCGAGTGTGGGATCAGTATTTCTGACTTGATTGGTGTTGGAGAGCCCAAAAAAATCTCAGCCTTTGACATCTGGCTTTTTGACAAGAACGATATCCAGACCATTACCAAGGTGATTATGAGCAAACATGCCTATAACGACCCGGCTATCAGGCAGCGGCTGGAGATCAGGGGTGAGCCAATTTTAGCTGAACCCGGCAAGCTATTCCAGCTTGAAACCGCCACCCTGAGGTTAGAAGGGCGCATTGTGGACGTCATGTACGGCGACTTGCCATTGCCTGTTGACAGTTATTTCCACAGGAACACGATTGAGTTGGCAGTGTATCGGAAGTAAAGATCAGATTTCAACTTATTGAGCCGGTTGAAACGATCACCGGCTCTTTTTTTGCTAAGGGCTATCAGTTGTTAACCAGCGCCTATTCGATTTTGAGCACTTTATAATAAATGTTCAAGCCACTCGGAAGGGTTACTTCGGCGATATCTCCGACTTTTTTATCGATTAACGCGGCACCAATCGGTGAGAGGTAAGATAATTTTTGCTCTCTTAGGTCGGCTTCACTGGCGCCAACCACTGTCCAGGTTTCTTCCGGTTCGCCTTCCTCCTGAATGGTGACACTGCTACCTATTTGAACTATTTCGCTGGTCAAAATGTTCTCTTCAATCACCTCCGCTTTTGAGAGAAGCGCTTCGATTTCTTGAATGCGCCCTTCCAGGAAACCCTGATCTTCTTTTGCGGCTTTATAGTCGGCGTTTTCAGAGAGGTCTCCCATCTCGATAGCGTGTTTCAGGCGTTTGGAGATTTCTTCTCTGCGGGGTCCGGTGAGTTCTTCGAGTTCTTTTTGCAACTGGGCTTTGCCAGCCGGCGTGATAATTAATGGTTGGTTCATATTCTTTCTCTAAGGTAATACTGTTACATCAAACAAACGTTGATACTCATCGATGGCGAAACGATCGGTCATGCCGGCGATGTAATCGCAGACGGCACGTTCAACTCCGCGTTCGGGGATCAGGCTTTGGACCTGCAGAGGCAGGGTGCCTGGTGTCTTTTGGTATGCAGCAAAGATGCGCGACATGATCTGTTCTGACTTACTCGCCATACGGACGACACGGTGGTGGCGATATAAATTGTTAAACAAAAAATCTTTCAATTCACGGTTTCGGCGATACATATCTTCACTGAAACCAACCACGTTATAAGGCAGTTTTTGCAGTTCGAGGGCAGTTTTGACATTGCTTTTGCGCAGATAACGGTCAATCGATTGTACCAGGTCGGTGATCTCAAAGTTGATCAGCCTGCGGATGATCTGATGGCGCGAGAGGTCGTCAAGCGCATCTGTGCGGCGGCGACCAATACTTTCGTTGATAATCTCCCAGAGGGCAATGCCATCAAGCTGTGAGGGCGTGATCATGCCGGAACGTAAGCCATCATCCAGATCGTGGGCTGTATAGGCGAGTTCATCAGCAACATTTGCGATCTGCGCCTCGAGGTGCCCGCGCAATTCGGGGTCATAATCCTGGACATCAGAGCGATCGTATTCAGTCTCGTGTTTAACGATACCTTCCAGCACCTCCCAGCTTAAATTCAACCCCGGAAAATCAGGGTAACGACTTTCGAGGAAAGTAACAATGCGGAGGGTATGATGGTTATGATTAAAGCCGCCGTGCTCGCTCATCAGTTTGGCAAGCGCGGTCTCGCCCGAATGCCCAAAAGGAGGATGACCAAGATCATGCGCCAGGCAAATTGTTTCGGTCAGGTCTTCATTAACACCGAGCGAGCGGGCAACCGAACGCCCAATTTGCGCGACTTCGAGCGTGTGTGTCAGGCGGGTGCGATAATAATCGCCTTCGTGGTTGATAAAAACCTGGGTTTTGTATTCCAGCCGGCGAAAGGCGGTGGTGTGGATCACCCGCTCGCGGTCACGCTGAAACCGTGTGCGCAGGTCGGCTTCTTCCTCCGGATATTTGCGCCCTTTGGAGTTTTTGCTGTGGATGGCATAGGATGCCAGCTGCTGCGCTTCGAATTCCTCTAATTGTTGTCTTGTATAAATCATGTTATCTCTAAATATAAAGTATAGTCCAAATAGCATTGAAAACCAAAAACTCTGGTTTTTGGCAATCGATGAAGTGACCTGTTACGAAATGATTGTACCTGAATGATGACCAGACAGTGCTTCAAAAAGCTCTCCGGGCTGACTGGCACGGAAGATTTCGACAGACAAGCCTGGCGTGGACTGACAAATACTTTGCATGTGGGCAACCTTGGAGCGCATACCACCGGTTACATCTTGATCTTGCGAGGGTTGAAGGTATCGTTCCAGGTCAGCGCTGCGGGAAATGTGAGCGATTGGCTCCAGGTTGGTGGGGAAGTCCGAAAAAACCGCCGGCTCTTTGCCGACAAGTAAGATGCGGGAGGGTCTTAGTTCATTAGCCAGGTAAGAAAATAGCTCCTCCGTGGAAAAAATTGTGCCGCCAAGCGCCTGGTCGAAAACCACATCACCATAGATTACCGGAATCAGTCTGTTATCGAGGGCGCTCGCCAAAGGCTTGGTGTTCCATTCCACGACTTGCCCGTGACTGGAAAGCAAGCTGGCTGAAGGCGGGAAAGCCATAAGCGCCAATCCAGCTAACCTGCCAATATCAAGCACAATTTGGTTGAGTCTCCTCGCGCTTTCCCAGACCTGGCGAAAACCGAGCCAGTCTTCGGTTGTGTTGACGCCGAGACGCGTATTAAATTTTGCGGCTGCGTGGTGACCAAAAGAGCCGGAACCGTGGCCGAGTAAAATCTTTGTATCAGGGTTTTGCTCAAGAAAACGCGCAAGGTCGCTCAGCAAAGCGAGGATGACTTCTGGTAGTGCGGTTTCGGTGTTGGCTTTGTCGGTGATCAACGAGCCGCCAAGTTTGAGAAAGATTAAATTTTTTCTCATAGATTAGCCCTGATTCCTTACTATTGCGATAAAAGCCCTGTCTGAAGAAGCTTGTTGTAAAGATTCGTAAACCAGCGGCAATTTACTGTCTTCAACCAGCGCGAGCATGTGTCCGCCTCTGCCTCCTCCGGTCAGCTTGGCAGCCAGTGCGCCAGCTTCGCGAGCAGTCTTGATTAATTGGTCAAGCCCCGGGCTGGAAAGTTCAAGTGCTGCCAGGAGCTGCTGATTGTGGTTCATGGCAATCGCGAGCGTTTTTGTGTCTCCATCCAGGAAGGCTTGTTTGCCCTGTTCAACAACCTGTCCAATTTGAGTTAGTATTGCCTGACCTTCCATTGGACGCTCAACCAGTTGCTGCGCCACACTCGCCACGGATTCCTGTGTCGATTTGCTGGTGCCGCTGTCAGCCAGAACGAAATTGAACGTCCCTCCTGGATGGAGGAACTCGAATCCCTGGCTTTTCTGGAAATAAAGCGGTTTTTCATATGAAACCACGGTGTTGTCGATCCCGGACGGGTTGCCGTGGATGTAAGTTTCGCATTCATAGGCGATACGGTTCACAGTTTCAACCGGTAGAGGATGTCCAAGAAATTCTGAGAGTGCTTTTGTAGTGGCGACTGCCAGTGCGGCACTGGAGCCCAACCCGGAGCTGAACGCCAATGTCGATGTGACCAGGAGCTTACAGCTGGGTGTTTGGGTGATGTTCAGCTCGCTAAGCGTCAACCGCACCGCCTGAAAAATAGGGTTTTGCTTTGGCAGGTCAGACAGCTCCTGGTTGATGTCCAGATCTGGGGCGATGACGTGAATTTTGCTATCTGGCGCGAGGATTTTTGGCTCAACGTGCACCTTAACGCGTTTGTTTGAGAGCGGAATGGCAATTGCCCCTTCACCGTGTACGACGGCATGCTCACCCAGGAGGATCGCTTTTCCACAGGCTGATTGGTTCATTGCAGGCATATCGACCTCAAAACATGATATAGATGATAATTCCGACTGCCAACCCCCACAGCAAAATTGCCACCTGCAAAGGGCGGTCTTTTATCAGTACTTCTTCCGGTGAGGAAGTCATCAAACCACTTTGAATCAGGTAAAGGTAGCGGAAAATGCCATAAACCACAAAAGGGATGGTCAACATCATCGCATAACTGGGTTGTTCTGGGCGGGCTGAAAAGGTGTAGAGTGTGTAGGTGATCAGGATGGCACCCAGCACAATCAGTATATATTGGTTTAAGAGCGGGATTGTGTATTCTTCCAGCGATTTGCGGTGGGTGCCAGCGTCTTCTTCCAACAGCTTCAATTCTGCCAGGCGTTTGCCGAACGCCAGGTACATCGCCAGTAAGGTTGTTAGCACGAATAGCCACGGCGAAAAATAAGCAACGTTGATCACCGTCAGCCCTGCCATGACACGAAGTAAAAAACCGGAGGCGATGATCATGACATCGAGAATTATGATTTTCTTCAGCCATTTGGAATAAAGCAGCATCAAAATGCTGTAAGCGAGGTAGATAAGCGCCAGGTAGGGGGAAAGCAGGTAACCACCAACCAGGGAGATGGTTGATAGTAAGACCACCCAGATGATCGCCTGATTTTTGCCAAGCCTGCCCGAGGCGATTGGACGGTTACGCTTGGTTGGGTGCAGTTTGTCGGCTTCAATGTCGAGCAGATCGTTTATGGTATAGGTAACGCCTGATACCAGGCAAAACAAGAGCGCGGCGGCTGCGACACGTAGAAAAGGCATAGGTTGCAGAAACTGACCATCAAAGATCAAAGCGGCAAAAATAACCGCGTTTTTGGTCCACTGTCGTGGACGCAGGGTTTCGATCCACACTTTAAGCATATCGTTATCTTATCATAAAGGCTGGTTGGAAATAGTAGTTGTGCAGAGGGAATGGTTGTGCAATTCATCATGCTGGAAATCCCGTGATGATTGATTGAGTGCTATCCTTCGTTCGTTAGTGACACCCTTTGTCAGTACACAACCGAATTTCGTTCGCCGGTTGACGGTATAATAAGCTATACTGAACAACTTATGGAAAACATACGAAATTTTTGCATTATCGCCCACGTGGATCACGGAAAGTCGACCCTGGCTGACCGCATGTTGCAGCTAACCGGCACAATCTCTGACCGTGAGATGACTGAGCAGGTGCTCGACTCGATGGACCTCGAAAGAGAAAAAGGCGTTACGATCAAAGCCTCTGCTGTGCGCATGGTTTTCAACGACCCTTCGGGTAAGGAATATGAATTTAATCTGATCGACACTCCTGGGCATGTCGATTTCAGCTATGAAGTCAGCCGCGCGCTCTACGCTTGTGAAGGGGCGGTTCTGGTGATTGATGCTACCCAGGGCATTGAGGCACAAACCCTCGCGAATCTTTTTCTGGCACTGGAAGCCAACCTGGTGATTATCCCTGTGCTTAACAAGGTTGACCTGCAATCAGCGATGGTTGAAGAAGTAACCAACGACCTGGTGCAGCTGCTGGGGGTTGACAAAAGCGAAATTATCGCAATCAGCGCCAAGACTGGTCAAAACGTCGAATCAGTATTGCAAGCGATTGCCGAACGGGTTCCCCCGCCGGAAACAGATAAAGAAAGACCGCTCCGCGCACTGGTGTTTGATTCTCACTACGATTCCTACAAGGGAGTAATCGCTTATGTGCGTGTTTTTGATGGCAAGCTGAGCGGTAACGAAAAAGTGCTGATGATGGCAACCGGTTCAAAGTTCGAACCGATCGAAATCGGGGTCTTTTCTCCGGGAATGAAGCGGGTTGCTTCATTGGAAGCCGGAGATGTAGGCTACATCGCTACTGGTTTGAAAACCGTGCACGATTGCCGGGTTGGCGATACCGTTACCCACGCCACCAAACCAGCCGAGAAGCCACTACCTGGCTACCAAAAAGCGAAACCGATGGTCTTTGCCGGTGTCTACCCTGTGGACGGTGAAGATTACAGTGATCTCAAGGAAGCGCTCGAGAAACTGCAACTTAACGATGCCTCACTCACTTACGAGCCTGAGTCTTCCGAAGCGCTAAATTTTGGTTTCCGCTGCGGCTTTTTAGGGCTGTTCCATATGGAAATTATCCAGGAACGCCTGGAGCGCGAATATGATCTTGATGTCGTTTTTACCGCGCCTTCGGTGGAATACAAAGTCGATCTCAAAGATGGAAGAACGATCATTATCGATTCACCGGCAGATTTGCCGGATGAAGGTGAGATTGTAGATATCTATGAACCCTGGATGCAACTGGAGATCTTCACACCCACGGATTATTATGGGGTAGTGATGGACCTGGTCAAACGTCGGCGGGGAATCTATGTCGACCAGGATTACCCGGCTGCCAACCGGGTTCAGCTAAATTTCGAAATTCCGCTTTCAGAGATTATTGTCGATTTCTTTGACTTGCTTAAGTCAAGCACACGCGGATATGCCTCGATGGATTACAAATTCATTGAATACCGCGCTGGTGAGTTGGTGAAATTGCAGATATTGCTCAATGAAGAACCGGTCGATGCCCTCACCGCGATTGTTCATAAACAAGATGCCTTTCACAAGGGACAAGCCCTGGTAAGCAAGCTTAAAGGAATTATTCCCAGCCAATTGTTCGTGATCCCGATCCAGGCTTATGCGCAGGGTAGGGTGATTTCGCGCGCCAATGTAAAAGCTTTGCGAAAAGATGTGTTGGCAAAGTGTTATGGTGGTGACATTACTCGCAAGAAAAAGCTGCTTGAAAAGCAAAAAAAGGGAAAGAAACGCATGAAGATGGTTGGCAGCGTTCAGATTCCCCAGGAAGCTTTTATGGCTATCTTGCGCCTGGAGGATTAATGTCCCAACCAGAGGCGAAACCCGGGCTAAACCGGATCCTCAAAATAGGATTACCCTTGCTAATCAGCGTACTGGCAATCTGGCTGGTTTTACGGCAGCTGGATTTCCAATCGCTCATTGACGCTTTCAAACAGCTGTCAATAGCGTCGATCGGCTTAATCATCATATTTTTTTCTGCGGGGCTGTTTCTCAGAAGCTTAGTTTGCTGGATGATTCTGGGCGGGAAAATCAGTTTCCTGGACACTTTCTGGGGGATGAACCTGGGCTATTTGCTCAACACAATCATCCCTCTTAGGTTAGGTGAGTTTGGTCGCGGCGCTTTTCTGACCGAAAGAAGTGAAGGCAATGTTGGTTACATGGAAGCAATGGCTTCAATCGTAGCGGAGCGGTTGCTGGACCTGTTGGTTGGGTTTTCTTTCTTAATTGTGTCGTTACTACTATTTATCCAAAGCGATGCACTCAGGCGAATCGCCTGGGTCGGTATGCTGGTTTTATTGCTTTCACTCGCTTTCATTTTCTACGCGTCACAAAATCGATCCAAAGTTGTCGAGTGGCTGCAGGTTCGTTTCAAACGATCGGGATTTTTGCATGACAGAGCGCTTCCAGCTTTCGATCAACTATTGAGTGGGTTTCAGTTTTTTGTCAAACCGAAGCGCTTCGTGCTGGTTTTTGTACTGTTAGCTGTGAGTTGGTCGTTTTCGATGCTCGAATACCTGGTTTTACAGCAAACCATCCTGCCACAATCGCAATGGTGGTGGCCAATGCTTGTGATTCCTGCCAGTGCTTTTGTGAACGCGCTGCCTGCCGCTCCTGGTGGGCTGGGTGTTTACGAAGCCGGCGCGGTCGGATCCTACGCGTTGGTGGGTATTGACAAAGCTCCCGCACTTGCCATGGCGCTGGTGGTTCACAGCGTTCAAATCATCATCCCAGCCATCCTGGGAGTGATCGCGTTGGTCATATCTGGGCAGAGCCTGGAAGCCTTGCTTGGCAAAGCCAGTCAATTCCGTCAAAAGAAGGAGAAGCTCCCATGAGAGTTCTAATCTCATCGACCTACTTTTACCCCTATAGCTCCGGTCTTTCGGTCTACGCCTTGCGGCTGGCAGAGGGGTTGGCTGAGCGAGGGCACGAAGTAGTCGTTCTGACGTCACAATACGAAAAATTGCTGCCAAGCCTGGAAACTAAGGACGGATTTAGGATCGTGCGGGTGCCTGTGACGACCAGGCTCTCCAAGGGAGTGCTGATGCCACGGTTGCATAAAATTGCCCGGCAGTGGATCGCCTGGGCTGACGTGGTCAATTTGCACCTGCCACAGTTTGAGAGCTTGCTTCTGAGCAAAATCGCGCAGGGATTTGGCAAACCCGTGTTGGTGACCTACCACTGTGACCTAGTGATGACCGGCTCACTACTAAACCGCCTTGCAGGAATGGTTACCTCAACTATTGGTCAACAAGTGGTCAAAGATGCCAACCTTGTTGTGCAAAATTCGCTGGATTACGCTGAACACTCACCGATTTTGCGTAAATATCTTGAGAAAGTAATCGCGGTGCCCACTCCTGTGAAAGTCAAAAGCGTGTCTGCTGACAGGGTGGAAGCCTTCAGGAAAAAATATGGCATCCAAAAAACCGATAAAGTGATCGGGCTGGCAGGCAGAGTGGCTTCTGAAAAAGGCTATGAATACCTGGCAATAGCACTGCCGACTGTTCTGGGGGTGTGTCCCGAAGCCAGGGTGGTGCACGCCGGTGCCTGGGATGGTGTTGTTGGCGAACGGGCTTACCGGGATCAGGTCGAGAAATTCATTCAACCCTTTGGGGAGAAATGGCACTCGCTTGGTTTCCTGAGCGACGAAGATTTTGAGACCTTTTTTGCTGCCATTGATGTGCTGGTGTTTTCAAGTTTGAATGCCACCGAATCGTATGGAATCGTGCAAATTGAAGCGATGACCCAGGGCACACCGGTGGTTGCTTCTGATTTGCCGGGGGTCAGGCAGCCGGTTAAGAATACCGGACTTGGCAAAATTGTGCCATTGAGAAATCCGGGAGCAATCTCGAAGGCGATTCTTGAGATCTTCAATCAGGGCGAGAAAGCTCGGTTTGTTCCGACTGAGTTTCTGGAAAAATTTTCTCAAAACGCCGTTGCCAGACATTATGAAGAATCATTTTTTCTACTGGTGAATAATGACTGAACTAACCAAACAAGACATTGAACGCATTTGCGAACAACAGCTCTTCCATTTGCCTTATTTCCGTGGAATGCTGCGGGCGGTGGAACAGAGTTTCTATGAGACCCAGGTTTTGGAAGAACCGATTTATGATCTGGGTGCCGGCGATGGGCATTTTGCCTGGGCACTGTTTGAGGGTCAGGCAGTGATTGGCGTTGACCCCTGGTGGCAGCCACTTTTGGAGGCGAAAACCTGGAATGTCTACCCGCTGCTGGTCCAGGCAGAGGGAGCAAGCGTACCGGTTGAAACAGCAAGCTGCGGCAGCGCGATCAGCAACTCGGTACTCGAACACATTAAGGATGTCCAACCGGTTTTAAACGAAGCCGCGCGTGTGTTGAAACCGGGCGGAAAATTCTTTTTTGCTGTTCCTAATCGCCGTTTCGTAACCGATTTGTGGGGCATGGAGGTTTTCGCGAGGATATGCTTGAAACGTCTGGCACTGCTCTATTCGCGATTTTTTAATATGATCTCCCGGCACAAGAATCTCGATCCCCCAGAGGTATGGCTCAAGCGCCTTGAACAGGCAGGATTCGACCAGGTGGAATACTGGCATTACTTCCCGGTAGAAGCACTGCACAAACTGGAGCGCGGTCACGCTGCTGGATTGCCCAACCTGCTTTGGAAAAAATTGTTCGGGAAATGGGTGCTTTTCAAAAACCGCAAGAACCCATTTATTCATTTCGATTCAATCGCGCGGCTGGTTGCGAATTCGCGCGATAACGAGGGAACCTGTACTTTTTATATCGCCAGGAGGCGTGTGTGAGATTTATTCGAAAATATGCGTATTATTTATGGTCGATATTTGAATTGCTTTATGGCGTAAAAAACTGGAAGGACCTTTTTGAAATCTTTTTAGGAAAACCGTTTCTGGGGGTTAAATGGCTCCATTTACGACGAAACGATCTCAAAATCGGCATCGGCAGCAAAATGGAAGCGTGGTCGGTCAAGGAAGCTCTGATCGACCGATATTACACCCGCTTGGGCACCCAGGTGCAGCCCGATTGGGTGGTTGTCGACATTGGCGCGGCGATTGGCGAATTCACCATCGAAGCGGCTTTGCACCTGGAAAATGGTATCGTACACGCATTTGAACCAAATCCAGGGTCGATCAATATTTTGCGCCAAAACTTGCGTGCCAATAACCTGGACAAAGTTCAGACTTATAATCTCGGCGTTTGGAAAGAGGCAGGCGAAATTCCGCTGCATTTCCTGAACAACGAACCCTTGCAGGCAGTCAGCGGAGAGGCTAACTCAGCAGAATTACAGGCGGCAAAAGAAACTACCATCCCGGTGATCACGCTAAAGCAAGTGATCGAGGAGAAAGTTGGCACCAATATCGACCTGATGAAGCTCGATTGTGAAGGTGCCGAGTTTCAGATTCTAATGGACCAGGATCCACAGCTTTTCTTAAAAATTCAACGAATCATCATGGAGTACCATGATTGTGATGACGTGTGTAATCACGAACGGTTAACCAGCCAGTTTGAGGATCTCGGTTACACGGTCAAGCATTACCATAACCTGGTCCATGCCGACCTCGGCTACCTGTACGCCGAGAGGACTTTGGCGGCATAAACGGCTAAAATTACTCCATGAGTAAAAACTTCCCCGTTCCGGAGCACGACCCAACAGTACTCGAAGCTCTCCGCGGCTATTTTAGCAAACCTGCCCCGGAAAACGAACCGGTTAGCCCGGCTGTCGCAGTGTCAAAAAAGCCTAGGCCAAACAAATTGCTGCTGTCAGCGCTTGCCAGTTTGCTTGTCGGTCAGTTTTTGATCGAATTTGTGCGTGAAGCGCTTGGTGGGGTTGGGGTCTTGCTGCTTGCGGTTGGTCTCTTGCTGGCTGGTTTTGCCTTCTGGCGTGAGAGGGCACCATCTCTCGAGACGACAGAATCGTCCCTGGGCGCTGAGACCGTCGGAGTAGTTAAAGTGCGCCTGGGCTGGATGCTCGTATCTTTCGTTTTGGCGTTAGGCGCCAGCCAGCTCTACCAGCAGGAGCAGGTCGGTTTCATTGCCGGTTTGTTGTGGATATCCAGTATTGCCACAATCGTTGCTGCCTTTCTTCAGCCCAAAAAATCATCAAAGCCGGACTTCAAGGTGATCTTGCAAAATTTGGTTGCCAACCGTGGAAGAACGGCGGCATACCTGGCATTAATTATTGTCGTACTCCTCTTCCAATTAGGTCGGCTGGAGCAAGTGCCGCCAGAGATGATCAGCGCGCAGGTGGAGACATATTACACAGTCGATGGGATCCTGCAGGGCGGGAGCGCGCTTTGGTTCCCACGAAATGTGGTCAGTGAGCCACTTGGTTATTACTGGGCGGCTCTAATTAACCAATTCACCAGCAGCCCAATGAGCTTTGCTGGATTAAAACTGGCATATGGTCTGGGTGGATTGACGGCGGTCTTGTATATGTTCAAACTCGGTAGGCGATTGTTTGATGAAATGACCGGTTATATTACTGCCTTATTGCTGGGCGTTGCTTTCTGGTCAATCATACAGCAGCGGGCTATATTGGGGTTTGGAATGGTGCTGCCGATTTTGCTGCCGGCTTTTTATTACCTGGTGAAATCACTGCAGGAAAACGACCTTAATGCCTTGTTGATTGCTTCGGTATTGACAGGTTTGGGCTTGCTGACCAATAAAATTTTCTTTGTTCTGTTGTTGGCAAACCTGTTGATAACGATTGCTTATTCGGTCCGCAACAAGCGCGATAACCCCGGAACAGCCTTGATGTTGCGCGTAGCCATAAGTCTATTGGTTGGGCTGGTGGCAATGCTGCCATTGGTTTTTATCATCGCCTCCAACGCGGAGAGCTGGATTTCGCCGCTGGTCAATCAGGTTGCCAATGCTGACAGTGCTGCCAGTACCTTCTTTCGTAATTTGATCGCGGCTGTCGGAATGGTTAACTGGAACAATCACAGCAGTTGGGTGGAAGGTATTGCAAACCGACCGGCGGTCGATTGGGTCACTGGCGCCTTCTTTTTATTTGGTCTGAGCGTTATCCTTTTTCACGATATGCGCACAAAACCGGACCAAAGCATTTCACTGGTTCTTTTGTTTTTCGTTGGTTTGCTGCCCTCGGTATTATCGCTCGCCCAACCCATGGAAAACCCTTCCCTAAGCCGTGCGATCATTTCTGTGGTTCCAGTCATGTTGATCGCTGGAAGGGGCTTAGCTTTTGCGGCAGACCGACTTTTAGTTTCGGAAAATCGATGGGTCAAACAGGCACTATTCATTGGGATTTTTGCGATCCTGATTATCCTCCGAAATTTCAGCCTGATTAACACAACTTACCCGCGCGAATACCAGGCTTCCGCCTGGAACAGCAGCGAGATGTCCAGTGTGATCCAAAACTACGACACCGGACAGGGCGGCACAAGCCAGGCTTACATAGTCGGATATCCACACTGGGTTGATGCCCGGGCGGTGGCAATCACGATGGGTGAACCGCATGTCAATTTTTCGATTCTTCCGCAGGATCTGGGGAGCACAGCCGAACTTCAGACCGCGAAAATCTTTCTTTTGCACATCAGCGACAGTGAGAGCCTTGGTCAGTTACAATCTCTCTATCCAGCCGGAGTAACCTCGCTCTATCAAAGCGTACATCCCGGCAAAGACTTTTTGATCTTTTTAGCGAGCCAATAGTTTATGCAAACGGTCAACGAGCGAAACCATTCCATAATCCGTGCCTTGGTCACAGTCTTTTTGCTGGCAGTGGTTTTGGTCGCAGGAGGATACCTGCGTTATTTGAACCTCGCTTGGGATGAAGGCTTTCATTTACATCCTGATGAGCGTTTCCTTTCGATGGTGCTCAACAGTATGCAGCCGGTTGGCAGCCTGGGCGAATACTTCGACACGCAAACTTCTGCGCTAAACCCAAACAACCATGGCTTTACCTTTTTTGTTTACGGCACTTTTCCGCTTTTTATCATTCGCTATGTTGGAGAATGGGTCGGTCAGATTGGATATGACCCAATTACTATTGTTGGCAGGCAGCTTTCGGCTTCTGCTGATTTTCTGACGATCATTCTTGTATTCCTGATCGCCTACAAGCTTTACAATGAGCGCGCAGGGCTGATCGCAGCAGCGCTTTACGCTTTCGCGGTTTTGCCAATTCAGCAGGCGCATTTTTTGACCGTGGATACCTTTACAAACACGTTTGGGATGCTGACAGTTTTGGCTGCGGTGCTGATTCTGAAAAGCCCTTATAACGACACAGACGAAGGCGGCTGGCTCGAACAGGGTTGGAGATACGGGTGGCGCTACCTCCTGTTTGGGCTGGGGTTGGGGATGGCGACAGCATCCAAGATCAACGCTGTCTCCCTGGCGCTGTTGCTGCCGCTGGTAGAATTGGTGCGTTATCTGGGTCGTAAGGATCACGAAGAGCGCTATGACTTCATAAAAGTAATTGTTTTGGTAATTGCTGCAGCTGTTGTCAGCATTCTCACTTTTCGTCTACTTCAACCTTATGCCTTTGCCGGTCCTGGTTTCTTGAACATGGGGATCAACCAGGATTGGTGGAATGGGCTTAAGTCTCTGCAAGCGCAAGCCACCGGTGAGGTCGATTTCCCGCCGGCACTGCAATGGACCAGGCGGCCGGCAACATTTTCGCTTTATAACATGCTATTCTGGGGGGTAGGGCTGCCCTGGGGGATCATGGCAGTGCTTTCGTGGTTTGGAATGGCAATCAAAATTTTTAAACGCAAAGCTTATCTGCATCTTCCGCTATGGACCTGGAGCCTGGTTTACTTTGCCTGGCAGGGGCTGGCGTGGGTGTCTTCCATGCGTTACCTGTTATTGCTCTATCCGTTCATGGCGATTTTCGCTGCCTGGGGGCTGGATTGGTTGCTTAGCGCTAAAACTGGTTCTACAATTCGAAAATTTACAATATCCAGCAAAACGTTCCGGACAATTGGAGTTGTTCTTACGGTTTTGGTGCTGACGTGTACGGCGGTTTGGGCGTTCGCGTTTAGCCGAATTTACACGCGTCCGGTGACTCGGGTGCAGGCGACTGACTGGATCTACGAAAACCTGGAAGGTCCAATCAATCTGGTAATTGAGACAGTTGGAGAAGAGCTGAATTTCCCGGTGCAATATCGGGCGGTGAACACCTTGAGCAGCGGAGAGAAGCTGACGCTGCTTTACGAAGCCAAGGCGGATGGCTTTTTGACTGACCTTAGCTATCCTGTGGTTCAATCGGTCTCCGATGACCCCGCGAATGTGCAATATCAACTGAGGGTTATTGATGTCAGCAGTGGTCAGGATCTGACCGAAGAATCGTTGGTTGGGCAAAACCCCCAGAACGCTGAAGGAAATGTGCAAACGGTTTTGGACTTCCAATTTAACCCAGCCATTTATTTGCTCGATGGGGATTTTTACCAATTTGAACTGACACTGTTAACTGACGATTCGCAAGCCTTTCTCAGCGGCGTGCCTGTCTTCACTTTTTATTACGATGATGGTTTGGTCCGACAGGATGTTTTGCCGAAGATCAATGAAACCATCTTCCCAAGGCATGCGTACGAGATGACAGTTCATGTCCATTCTATCGGCACGATCAAGCGGGTGGAACTGCCATCGGTGCTGGATATGGATCAACAACAGGAAACAAAACAGTTAAAACTGACTCTGCTTGCCGATACGGCAGAAGGCACGATAGCCCGAACTGCGGTGGCTGAAGGCGATTTTCTTGGTGATGGAGCGAAGGGAGAAAAGGTCGTTTTCCAGCTGCAGGAACCGCCGACAATCGACCAGCCGATTGAACTCGATTTGATCATAGAACTGGCAGAGGGCGAGGGTCAGATAATGGTCAATACGCCAGGAATCGCACTGGAAAGCAGTTGGGATGATGGACTGCCGCTGTCTCGCCCGGGTTTCACAGCCTACCAGGATAATGCAGGTATTTACCGAGGTGACCTGAATTTCGAAATGTATTGGCCCGATGATGCCAGCAAGCTGCAGCGGTTTTACTCAGTCTTGACCCAGGCTGACACTATTATCATGAGCTCGAACAGACAGTTTGGCACCATCCCCCGCGTGCCAGAGCGCTATCCGCTGAGCACCTTTTTCTACCGCCAGTTGCTGGGTTGCCCGGAAGAACAGGACACCCTGGTTTGCTACTACGAAGCCGAATCCGGACAATCTGGAACGCTCGGTTTTGATCTGGTCAAAACGTTTACCTCATACCCAACGCTTGGCAGCATCGAATTTAACGATCAATATGCTGAAGAGGCTTTTTCGGTCTACGATCACCCGAAAGTGCTGATCTTCCGCAAGAACGAGTCGTTCGATAGTGAAGCAGTTTGGGCTTTGTTGAATTCAGTCGACATAGACAGCGCGGTTTTCCTGACTCCCAGGCAAGCCGACTCGTATGTGGCAGGGGCAGCGGAAAACAACCTGATGCTTACTGAAGAAGAATTGCAGATACAGCAGGAAGGCGGCACGTGGTCAGAGCTGTTTGACCGCGACTCGTTATTGAACCGGCAAACCTGGCTGGCGGTGCTGGCTTTTTACCTGCTATTTTGGCTGTTGGGGCTTGCTGTATTCCCGATCGTTCGGCTGGCACTGCCCGGCTTGAAAGATAAGGGATATGCCTTTGCCCGCATCATCGGACTACTGCTGTTTGCGCTGGTTACCTTCAACCTTGGCTCAATTAAAGTGCCAGTAACCAGAACCCTGCTTTGGATCGTTTTGGCAGGCATTTTGATTTTATCGGTGTTGATCACCTGGCTTACCAGAAAAGGCTTGAGCGAAGATGTCAAACGATTATGGAAACAGTTCCTTGTCGAAGAAGCAGTATTTTTGGTAGCGTTTGCCTTTTTCCTATGGATTCGCTACCAAAACCCGGACTTATGGCACCCCTGGCGTGGCGGCGAAAAGCCGATGGATTTCAGCTTTCTCAATGCTGTGATCAAGAGCAGCGTTTTTCCAGCATATGACCCTTGGTATGCCGGCGGATATATTAATTATTACTATTACGGGCAGGTTCTGGTCGCTTTGCCGATAAAACTGCTCGGTGTGGTGCCGGCAGTTTCGTATAACATCCTTATCTCGCTCTGGTATGCCATGTTGGTGATTGGTGCCTTCAGCATCGGCTGGAACCTGGCAAAAGCGGTTGGTAAAAACGAAGACGAAAAATTGTTTGGGACGGCTTTTTGGGCAGGTGTTGGCAGTGCTTTGCTGCTTGCTTTTGTCGGCAATTTAGGTGAAATCAAGGTTATTGCAGACGGTTTAGCAGCGCTCGGGGCTGCAGGAGTCAGCACAGAAGGTGCCACCCTGAGCCAAAAACTGGTTTGGTGGGTCAGGGGCATTGCCATGACTGCCCAGGGCGAACGCCTGCCAATCGCTTCAGGAAACTGGTATTGGAACCCCAGCCGGATGATCCCTGGAGAACCAATCACGGAATTCCCATTCTTTACCTTCCTCTATGCCGATTTTCATGCCCACCTGATCGCCATGCCTATCGTCATGGCGGCGGTCAGCTGGTGTCTTTCACTGGTTATGTTAAGGAAAAAAGACGGAAAACTGACACTCCGAATTTTGGATGGCTTTCTTCCAATCCTTGTGATTGGGGCGGTCGTTTTGGGTGCTTTGCAACCGACCAACACCTGGGATTACCTGACCTTCACCGCATTGGCAATGGTCGTCATAATCTATATTGGTTGGCGCTATTTACCTGGAGCGCGCTGGCGCTTTTTGCCTGAATGGACACGTCGGTGGATTTATCCACTTGCTGGGGTGGTGGCGGTGCTGCTGCTTAGTCGTGTTTTCTATCACCAGTTTAATAGCAATTTTTTCTCCGGTTATGGCTCGGTTGGATTCTGGAATGGACCGAGAACACCGCTCGCAGCTTACTTCCTGCATTGGGGTCTGATTTTGTTCCTGATTACCAGTTGGCTGCTTTGGGAGACCTACCGCTGGATGGCATCCACCCGCTTGTCTCAGCTGAAGGTTTATGAAAAACACCGGAAATGGCTCATCGCCTTGGCAGGATTGATCGTTGTAGCCTTTTTGATCTTGCTGCTACTCAAGGTGACCATAGCCCTGGTGGCATTACCCTTGGGGGTTCTGGCTCTGTTCCTGATGGTGATTAGCGATGACGATGCCCGAAGGCTGGCTTATTTTATGATCGGCACCGGGCTGGTGCTTACGCTGGTGGTCGAATTGGTCTACCTGGTCGGTGATATTGGGCGCATGAATGTGGTTTTTAAGCTCTATCACCAAGCCTGGATGTTGTTGACCTTGCCGCTGGGACTGGTGCTGGTTATTTTGTGGCGTGATCTTCCCAAGTGGCGTACGCGCTGGCAAATTGTGTTTCAGGTCTTTTTTGTTGTGTTACTTTTTTCAGCGCTGCTTTTCCCGGCTTTGGCAACCAAAGACAAAATCACCGACCGCATGGACCCGGCAGCAGCGCATACGTTGGATGGGATGAAATACATGGAGACCTCCGAGTATTTCGTCAACGGCGTGACCATGGATCTGGGGCAGGATTATCGTGCAATCCAGTGGATGCAGGAGAATGTGGAAGGCTCGCCGGTAATCCTCGAAGCGCAGGCATACGAGTATTATTGGGGCAACCGATACACTGTCTACACCGGTCTGCCAGCGGTGGTGGGGTGGAATTACCACCAGCGTCAACAGCGGGCGATTTTACGCAACAACGCCGTCCAGGAACGGGTTGATGAAGTCAACGCGTTTTACATGAGCATGGAACCTGAGTTTATTGAGGAGTACCTGCAGAAATACCGGGTCGGTTATGTAATTGTGGGTCAGCAAGAAATGGCTTTTTATCCGCCTGAAGCGTTGGCGAAGTTTGAAACTTATGACGGTCAGCTGTGGGACCTGGTCTACAGCCAGGATGAGACCAACATATACAAGGTCAGATAATATGATCGACTTTTTAAAATGGTTTTTATTGCTTGAGGTCTTGGGACTGATCCATCTGCCGATCACCTGGCTGCTTTTCCGGAAATTGCGTTCCAGGGGCGTTTACCTTACCAAGGTGGTTGGGCTGCTCTTGTGGGGATTTGTTTACTGGTGGCTGACCACGCTGGGGCTGCTGAGCAACGATCTTTCTGGCGCGCTGTCGATTCTGCTAATCTTATTGGCTTTTAACTTGTTTGTTGCCTGGAAGATCGGCTTCTCGCAGTTGCGGCAGTGGTTTGAAAGCAACCGCAAACTGATCATCGTGACAGAATTGGTCTTTGTGATCGCTTTCGCCTTCTGGGCAATAGTCCGGGCTGCGAATCCCGATATTATTCATACTGAAAAGTTCATGGAAATGGCGTTTATCAATGCGATCCTTAAATCGCCGACCATGCCGCCAAACGACCCCTGGCTCTCTGGCTATTCGATTTCCTATTATTACTTTGGCTATCTGATTTCGGCTTTGCTTATCAGGGTGAGCGGTGTGGCATCCTCGGTTGGCTATAACCTGGTATCTGCATCGTGGTTTGGCTTGACGGCGTTGGGCGCTTATGGGTTGACCTGGGACTTGCTGGCAAAGGAAAAAACAAATCAAGACACGCAAGAACCAGTCGGCGGTCGGGTATATAGCCTGGCATTGCTGGCACCACTGCTAATCCTGATTGTGTCGAACTGGTTTGGTCTGCTGGACGTTTTGCATGCGCGGGGGTTGCTGCCGTCTGAGACCTGGCAAAACCTGCAGATTCCATCGTTGACAAGCGAACCCATCCGGGTTTCGTGGTTCCCAAACCGGGGAGGCTGGTCATGGTGGCAAGCCAGCCGGGTGGTTCAGGATTTTCGTTTGAACGGCTCTGCGATTGAAATTATCGATGAATTTCCTTTTTTCACTTATTTATTGGCAGATATACACCCACACCTGCTGGGGATGCCATTTGTTTTGCTGGCAATCTCCCTGGCGTTGAACGCCTTAAGAGGAGGCTGGGAAGGGAGCATGCGCTTCTTTCGGTGGAACATCGCGATTGACTGGAAAAGCGCCTTGTTGGCGGTGGTCACCCTGGGTGGGATTGCATTTCTCAATACCTGGGACTTTCCTTTTTATTTGCTTTTGATCGTGGCTGCTTTGGTTTGGAGACAGTCCAGCATGGAAGGCTGGAACAAGAAGCGAGTTTTCCAGGTTATTTCGTATAGCCTAATTGGCGGGATATTGAGCATCCTCGCTTATCTGCCGTTCTATCTCAGTTTCTCATCGCAGGCTGGTGGTTTGCTGCCAAGCCTGGCGTTCTTTACGCGCGGAAGCTATTTTTGGATCATGTTTGGACCATTACTTGTGCCAATAATGGCATGGCTTATTTATCAACAGATAAAATCCCGACGGCTGCCGTCGCTGTATTCGTGGTTGTTAACTGCCGCGTTGGTCGCGCTGTTGTTTTTGGCAGGGTGGGGGCTGGGCTGGATAGCCGGCAGGATCGGAAATCTGAGCGGATTACTGAACAATCTTCAAGGTGCGCTTGATAACACTGATCTGCTGCTCCGCTCCATGCTTGAGCGCTTAAAATCCCCGGGAACCTTTATCACCATGTTCGTTATGGTTTTGCTGGCTTCTGACTACTTTATCAGAAAAGTACGGATAGAAAACGCTCAGCCGATCGACGAGAGCCCTGAGCTAATCACTGGATTTAAGTTGGAGACCAAGGCTTTTGTGCTTATGCTGGTGTTGTTGGGCGCACTGCTCGTGATCGTACCGGAATTTGTTTACTTACGTGACCAATTTGGCACGCGGATGAATACAATCTTCAAGTTTTATTTTCAAGCCTGGATTTTGTGGTCGCTCGCCGGCGCTTACTTCATCGCGAAATTCCTGATTGACGCTGACCCAGGTAAAATCCGCCCATTCGCGACCATCATCATCCTGATCGGATTGATAGTATTCTCCTTTTCGATTGTTCAGCAAACCGAAACACTCCAACCTGAATTTGGCAGCAATTGGCTTGATTTTCTGGTCCTGGCGATACCAGTGTTGTTTTTAGCTTGGCTGGGAACCGCGATCGTACGAAAAAACGCCAAACTCGCACTGGCAATTCTCAGCCTGGCTTCGCTGTCGGCCGGATTGGTTTTCCCAATTATCGAAATATGGAATAAAACTGAAAGTTTTCAACCGCGTGATGGCTATAGTTTGGATGGTAAACAAGATTTTTACACGTATAACGCAGACGAAATGCGAGCCGCAGCCTGGCTTGCCGAGGCTGAAACAGGCGTGATGGCTGAGGCAGTCGCCGACACCGGAGGCAGCTATACGACCTACAATATTGTTTCGACCTTTTCAGGCATGCCCACTGTGTTGGGCTGGGTTGGGCACGAAGCTCAATGGCGCGGAGGTTATGACGAAATTGGCAACCGGCAGACGGATCTGCGAATACTCTACAGCACCTCGGACTGGAACCAGGCGCAGGCGATCATTGACCTGTATAATATTCGTTATATTGTGGTCAGCGAGCTCGAGCGGCAAACTTATCAGCTTGACGAGACAAAGTTCGAAGATCACATGTATAAATTGTTAAATTCAACCAATGTGGAAATCTACGAAGTGAAAGATCCAAGATGATGACTGCACAAACAGAACCCTTAGTAGAAACAAACACCAAACCCTGGTTTAAGAACGCTTCAGTATGGTTTTCACTTGCTTTCCTGGTGGGGTTGTTTTTGCGTCTGGGTTTTCTGGAAGGTATGGTTTACGCTCAAAACGAACTGGAACTGATCAACCAAGCGCTGCAGATAAGCCGCGGAATGAGCACTACGACCAGCGCTGTACCGGCTTACACCGGCTTAACCGGTGTGATGTTTTTCTTATTGGGTGCCAATAACTTCCTTGCTCGGCTTTTTCCAGCTTTGATTGGTGCATCATTGATATTGTTGCCGGCGCTCTGGAAAGAAAAATTAGGCACCAGGACGGCTTTGATTCTCAGTATTGCCCTGGCACTCGACCCCACATATCTGCTTTTCTCAAGGGCAGTCAATGGGGGAATCTTTGCAATCGCCGGGGTGTTATGGTCCTTCACCTGCCTGAGAAAGAACAAACCGATTTTGGCTGGCATCTGTGCCGCCCTCGCTTTCCTTTCAGGGCAGGTTTTCTGGAGCATCCTGATTGTGCTGGTGGTCACGTGGCTGCTGATTAAAACCGTGCGACCGGACTTGCTGGACGAATTCCGATTGGTTACCCACACTGACCAAAAGATCAATTGGTTGGAAGTGCTGCTTGGTTTCATCGCCTTTGCCGTGCTAACGCTGACCAGTTTTTTCCTGAATCCTTCCGGGTTGAGCGGGTTGGCAAGCAGCGTGATTGGGTCTATCGACAATTTCACCCATTCTTTTGATAAAGCACTTTACCATACGATTTACCTACAAATTGCGCATAGCTACTTACCTTTTACGCTTTTCATTCTTGGTTATATCAGGATACGGAAATCGCGGGGTGCCAGCTTTTATAACTTTGGCGGGGCTTCTATCATAATCACAATGATTTTGTGCATGGTGTTATCCCGGGAAAGTTTTGAGCTGACGCTCATCCCGGTCTTGATCTCCTGGATTGGCGGTGCCTTTTGGTTGGCTCAACTTGAACTGGAAGATTTGAAACCATGGGGGCTAAAACCACTTTTGGCGGTTTTTGTAATAACAATTCTGATCTTTATCAAGTTGAATATCAGCCGGCTCATCGATCAACCAGTTGGCTCTCCCCAGTTTTGGAATGTTTTCCTGATGATTATTGCTGGAATTGTTTTGCTGATTACTGCCTGGTGGCTTGTGCGATTTAGCTGGTCCACGACTGACACCTCCCGCGTTTTTCTGGTGACTTTGCTTGTTTTCCTGGCAATCATCACCCTTGGAAAGAGTTTCCGAAGCCTGAAGGCAGATCAACAAATTGCCTCACTCGAATACCTTGATAATTACCTGGTCCTCCCGAATAACGATATTGAAATGCTCATTCGCGATTTTGAATTGAGCGGAAGAAGCCTTCAACAAGCAGGTGATTTTGCTCTACAAAATCTGCCCGACGGTTATGCGTGGCACTTCCGCGATTTCGGAATCGCACGAAACCATGATGATGTCAGCATCGTTATGAGTCGCAGCGAGAGCTTATTACAAGAAGACGAAGAATTCAGGGGCACTAACGTCGTTTTGGAAAGGACTGTAGACTGGCGTAATGGTCCAGGCGTTATCTATCTGCAAGCTCTCGCCGGCAAGAAGCCAGTATTACTGGACCAAAAAGGTGTCTTGTGGGTTCGTTTGAATTTATTTACAGGAGCTTCCCAATAATATATGTGTGAACAGGTAATTCCAAACCCTCCCAATATCATCGCCATTGACGGTCCGGCTGCCTCTGGCAAGTCGACCATTGGTAATCTGATTGCCAACCGGCTGGATTACATTTGCCTGGATACCGGTATCATGTATCGGGCAGTCGCATGTAAAGCATTGCGAGAGGGCATTGATGTCTTTGATGCAGAAAAAATCAGTGCACTGTCAGAGCGAATAAAAATTGATATTCGACACGCCAGCGAAGAAGACGGACGCCAATTTGATGTGCTCATTGATGGGGCAGACCATACCTGGCATATTCGCTCTCCGGAGGTTAACCAGGTCGTTTCAGAGGTGTCGGTTTATCCAAGAGTGCGAGGCGCGATGACCGAGCTGCAGCGCGAAATTGCCAAAAACGGGCGCATTGTCATGATCGGCAGGGATATTGGCACGGTTGTGCTGCCTGATGCTGACCTGAAAATTTACCTGGAAGCGAGCGTTGAGGTGCGCGCCCAGCGCCGCTATGTCGAGGAACTTGGCAGAGGGAAGAAAGTATGCCTGGTGGATATTGAGGAATCCCTGCGGCATCGCGATGAGATCGATTCTGGCAGATCAATTGCGCCACTGCGTGCGGCTGATGACGCCGTTATCGTAAACTCTGATGACATGACCGTTTATGAAGTTGTCGAACATGTTATGAGGATAATCGCCCAAAGATAGAGGCTTTGATAGGTAATTCGCTGCACTGACATGCTATAATTCCTATCATGATAAGAGCATTCCCGGGGAAACTATTAACACTGCTTAACGCGAGCTTGAATCAACAAAGATTCAACCCTGTTTCTTTGTTTTTCCTGGTTATCTACGTGGGAGCTTTGGTTCTCGTTACAGCCAGGCATGTCAATTTCAGCAACCATAGAGGAATATTTCGAAACCGCTGGCTATACATCCTGACCCTGTTGGTCTTGCCATTTTTGTTCGCGGTTGTGCGTCCTTTTGACGGTGAGGTGTTAGGCTTCGCTGGCAGTTTTTATGCCCCGGTTGTGCCCTTGCTCAGCCTGGCACCGGTATTGATCGCTGTCGGAACAGTTGGACCGCTCGCGGGTATGGCGATCGGGATGCTGACCGGAATAGGACAGATGCTGGCATTCGGGCTGGACATTTCACCGCTGCTTTTTTATCCGGGCATGAGTCTGCTTTTCACGGTGATGCTCAACAATGCGATTGAAGATGTCAGTAACTGGCGCACGGTTTTAAGCAAATTGTTTGAAACCGGCATGCTTAGCCTGCCATTTTGGATGCTCTGGCATTTTAATCTCGCTTTTGTGCACGGCTTAAGAGATGTGATCGCCATTCTCAGCCAGTCGATTTTGCAATGGGTCTCACATTTGCCTGAATTGATTATTAGTGCTAGCGCGCTTTACTTTTTCATTCGTTATCTGTGTGATGAATGGAAGCCCAAGAGCTTACTGGTTGATCAAGGCAATGGCAGCGTGTTCACCTCCGCAATCGAGCAAATTGATCAGCTTAGCCAGGGAAACTACGACCACGAAATCACAGCTTCTCCCCGAACCACTGGAGAAAAAGTCATTTTTAACTCACTGGAAAGCCTGCGGAAGAGCCTGCAGATACGATCTGACACGCAGTCGCGTCTGCTTTCGCTGGATCCAACGCATTATTCGCGCGAAGGATACGACTTGGTGATGTCATCAATTCTGCGTGCAGCCCTGACGCGAAATGCCAGTTCTGCCCGTATTGTGCTGCTGGAAAGCAGGGCTCACAATCGCAAACCGGAGATGCGCTTGCGCACCGGGCAAGGTGAGCAAACCCGCAATTATGCCTACCTGGACACCTTAATCCTCGAAAAGATCGCCGACCAGGAGCAATTGGTGCTCAGCAATATTAAGGTCGATCAATATTTCGGGCTAACGCCGGGTACGCCATACCCACAGGCGCTGGTTGCCCTGCAGCTCATTGGAGGCTCAGTATCGCAAGGCATCTTGTGGGTCGGTTTTGAAGAAAATCAGTGGATCAGCAGCGAGGAACTCGCCTTTTATAAAGAACTCGCATTCAGAGCTTCGGCGACCCTGAAAACCAAAGAAGAGATTATTAGAATTCGAACTGAAAAGAATTGGTATTACGAAGTGCTCAACTCCATCCCGGACCCATTGTTAGTGGTCGACAAAAAGGGCACTATCCTTTTGCAGAACCTTTCCAGTAAAGAACTCGTTGAGGGCGCGGTTGGGTTGATCCAAAGTGGTGCGGACGGCAAACAAATTGTCCAGTCTCGCTTGGTTGAATTGACTGGAAGTAAACCTGGTCAAAGTAAAACCAGCAAGATCACGCTTTCCAACCAAAAAGAGTATGGTGTTGAGGCTTACCCGGTTGCGTTGGAAGGCAGCGAGAACGGAACAGTCATTTATTTGAAAGATCTTCAGCAAGTTAACCAAGCCAATAAAGACAAAAATGAGTTTCTCAGCAACATCAACCATGACTTGCGCTCACCGCTTAAGTTGATGAAAGGGTTTACCAGCCTGATCAGATACACAGGTAATTTGAGTGATCAACAGGAAGTTTTGTTGAACCGGTTGGATACCAATATCGAAGACATGCGCCGGCTGGTGAATAAAATGCTCGATATGGAGCGCCTGGATGCCGATGCCGGAATGGTCTATTCGACTTTTGACATCAAGGAAGTGATTGACGAAACCGTAAAAATGCTGGCTGTCCATGCGCAGCAAAGGAAAATCGCGGTCAATACCGATTATAGCTCGATCAAATCGCCCTACATCTCCGCTGACCGGATCCTGCTGCAGCAAGCTATTTATAACCTCCTCGAAAACGCGATCAATTTCAGCCCAAGGGGCGAGACGGTTCTGATCAAGGCTGAGAAAAACGCCTCATGGATGCATATTACCGTGCAGGATCATGGGAAAGGGATCGCGCCGCTGGATCAGGCCCAAATTTTCGACCGTTTCTTCTATATCGACGATGAGCCAAATTTCGAAAATCGAGGGCAGGGGCTCGGATTAGCGATTGTAAAATCAATCGCAGAAAAACACGGCGGCAGCATCAGCGTGGAAAGCAAACTGGGGTCAGGCAGCTTGTTTTACCTCGACATTCCTCTACACCGCCTTGATGGACTTCAAAAACCGTCGTAAACTATACGTAGCGCGATATAGATGCGATAATTAATGGATACAACCTGAGGAGTTTCAGCCCCTGAGGGTGCCTGGAGGAAAGCGCAGACCATATACAAACCGAACCCAATTTATACTTGACGAAGATAGAGATTAATTATATAATTTTAGTTTGCGAAAATATACGATACAAACGAAAAAACTCTGGATTTAGGGATTCCAGCAGGTTTTTCGTGTCTTAAAATATCCTCACCGTATGGAGGTATGAGTGGAAACAAAATCAATGAAAGCACTGCGCATTAATCTTGCTTCACCTGAAGTGATCCGAAGTTGGTCTTATGGTGAAGTCCTTAAACCCGAAACGATCAATTACCGCAGATTACGACCGGAAAAAGACGGTTTATTCTGCGAAGCCATCTTTGGTCCCACCCGCGATTGGCAATGCTATTGTGGCAAATACAAGAACCCTCGTTATAAGGGGATCATTTGCGACAAATGTGGTGTAGAAGTAACCAAATCATCTGTACGTCGTGAGCGGATGGGTCATATCGACCTGGCTGCGCCTGTTGCGCATATTTGGTACACTAGGCGCATTCCTTCGTACTTGGGTTTGCTTCTGGACATTTCCCGCAAGAATTTGGATCGCGTGCTTTATTTCGCGCAATACATTGTCACCTACGTTGACATGGATGCCCGCCAGAAAGCGCTAAAACGTCTGGAAGAAGAAAGCAGTGTTACTGTTGCCGAGCTCGGTGAACAATTGAACAATAAAATTGCTGAAGTCAAGAAACAACGAGACTCCCGATTGAAAGAACTGGACGCGCAGATTGCGGCGGTTGAAAACGAATATGATGAAAAAGTTGCCAGCCTGTTTGAGCCGGTTATCTCGGAAGGACAGGATCGGGAACGCGAATTGAACGAAAAGTTTGGCAAGACAATCCGCAAAGCGATTGTCTTTGAAGTTGAAGGTATAACAAAAACCATCGTGGAGCCCGGTCAGACTGTGACCGCAAACCACGTTGCCGATGTTCAAGACCTCGTGCGAGAGCGAATGGAATCGCTCGAGAGAGGTTTGAAGAACGAACGCAGTGAACGAATCGAAAAGTTTGGTGAAGAGAAGGCGTCCTTAAAAGCTGAAGCCGAAGAGGAGATGGAGGCACTGCGCAACCAGTTGGTCGATGAAAAAGGCATTACCAGCTCAGAGAACGCGCTTAAGAAAGAAGAATTGGAAGAGCTCGAACCTTTCACCTTTATGAGTGAATCGCGCTACCGCGAGTTGAAACAAAAATGGGGCAACGTCTTCAAGGCAGATATGGGCGCTGAGGCATTCTATGACATCCTGCGCCGTATGGACCTGGATGCTCTTTCAGAGCAGCTTTGGACTGAAGCCCGAACTACCAAGAGCAAGCAAAAACGTAAGAAAGCAACCAGCCGCCTGAAGGTGGTTGAGGCTTTTCGCCGTTCGACGAACCGCCCGGAATGGATGATTATGACCGTTTTGCCGGTTATTCCTCCTGACCTGCGACCGATGGTTCAGCTGGACGGTGGTCGTTTTGCGACATCTGACCTGAATGACCTTTACCGCCGTGTGATCAACCGCAACAACCGCCTAAAGAGACTGCTCGAATTGGGCGCGCCGGATGTGATCGTGCGAAACGAAAAACGTATGCTCCAGGAAGCAGTCGATTCTCTGATCGACAACTCCCAGCGTGGTCGCCTGCTTTCACGGCGTGGTCGCCGTGAATTGCGCTCTCTCTCCGATATGCTCAAGGGCAAGAAAGGGCGCTTCCGCCGTAACCTGCTCGGTAAACGAGTTGACTATTCCGGTCGTTCGGTGATCGTGGTTGGTCCGCATCTTAAGCTGTATCAGTGTGGTCTGCCCAAGACCATGGCACTGGAGCTTTACCGCCCCTTCGTGATTGCCGGGCTGGAACAGCGCAAGTACACCAGCAACATCAAGGGTGCCAAGAAATTTATCGAACGCAACCGACCCGAAGTCTGGGAAGTGCTCGAAGAAGTGATTAAAGACCGCCCGGTCTTGCTCAATCGCGCCCCAACACTTCACCGCCTCGGTATCCAGGCATTCGAGCCCGTGCTGGTTGAGGGAAGCGCGATACAACTGCACCCCTTGGTGACTACAGCGTTTAATGCTGACTTTGACGGTGACCAGATGGCTGTGCATGTGCCTCTCTCGGAAAAAGCGGTTTATGAGGCTCGCGAACTGATGCTTGCCAGCAAGAATCTGCTCAAGCCAGCAAGTGGTGAACCTGTCATCTCTCCTGCGAAGGATATGGTTCTGGGTGTTTATTACCTGACCATGGAACCCCCCACTCCGCAAAATGGGGTGCTTCGGATCTTTGGCACGATTAACGAAGTTCTTTTAGCCTATCAGCTGGAACAAGTAAAAGTGCATACCCGTATCAAGCTTCGGGTCAAAACCTGGTTTGATGATAATCATGACCGCTTGCCAGAAGCTGAAACCCGGCTTATTGACACTACCGTCGGTCGGGCAATCTTTAATGATATTTTGTCTGAGAAGAGTCAATTCATCAACATGCCCCTCGAAAAGGGTGGTGTGCGTGATCTGATCAGTGAGATTTATGACACAGAAGGTTTGGAAGAAACCACCCGGATCGCGGACAGCGTGAAAGATATTGGTTTCCGCTATGCCACACAGTCCGGCTCGACCCTGTCGGTTTCAGACATCACCGTGCCTCCGGAGAAGAAACAGTATATCGAGGAAGCACTTGAAGAAGTTGTCAATATTGAGAAAGCATACAAACGCGGCAAATTGACCGATGCCGAACAAAATACACGCATTATCGATGTCTGGCAATCAACCACCAATAAGGTCGGTCAGGCTGTGAGACACCACCTGGACAAAGCTGGGAACCTCTCGACGATGGCTCAATCTGGCGCGACCAAGGGTGGCTTTAGTCCGATTTCACAGATGGCTGGAATGCGCGGTCTGGTGGCGGACCCTTCAGGGCGTATTATTCCGATGCCGATCCGCTCCAACTTCCGCGAAGGCTTGTCAGCGCTCGAGTATTTCATCTCGACTCACGGTACCCGTAAAGGTCTGGCTGATACCGCTTTGCGTACTGCTGAAGCCGGTTATCTTACCCGCCGTCTCGTTGACGTTGCTCAGGATATCATCATTAATAATGAGGAATGTGGCACAGAAGAAGGCATTTGGGTTCACCAGGCGGATGATATTGCCGGTCAGCCATATGGCGATCGTTTAATTGGACGCCTGTTGGCAAAGAGACTGGTTCATCCTGAAACCGGTGAGATCATTGCAGAACGCAATGAACTGATTACCAAAGATATAATTCAGGCACTGATGCAAGCTGGTATCCAGGATGTTTACGTGCGCAGCCCGCTAACTTGTGAGCTCGTTCATGGTATTTGTGCCCGCTGTTACGGCACCGACCTGGGTCGCGGCGAGATGGTCATGCTTGGTTCTGCTGTTGGAATCGTTGCCGCGCAATCGATCGGTGAGCCAGGTACCCAACTGACCCTGCGCACCTTCCATACCGGTGGTGTTGCCGCTGGCAGTGACATCACGACCGGTCTGCCCAGGGTTGAAGAACTTTTTGAAGCCCGCAGGGCACCGAAGGACGAAGCAGTTGTTAGTGAAATTGAAGGTGTGGTTTCGATTCTGCAATCGGAGAAAAACCCAGATCAGCGAACTGCCCACGTGGAAAACTCTGTCATGGTCTCTGACACTTACGAGATCCCTGACGATTACGAGATCAAGGTTAGTGATGAAGACGAGCTGAAAGCAAATGCGGTGATCGCCAGCCATGACGAGACCAACATCTCTGTCAGCAACGCCGGACGTGTTCGGATTGAGGGACGCCGAGTGATTGTTTCGTATGAAGACAAGCAATCGCAAGATTATGAAATCCCCTCTACCGCCCGCGTGATTGCCAAAGATGGGCAGACGGTTGAAGCTGGTCAGCCTCTGACTGAAGGTTCAATGAACCCGCACACGATCCTGAAGATCAAAGGTCGCGATGCGACTGAATTGTACTTGCTCAAGGAAATTCAGCAGGTTTATCGCACGCAGGGTCAAAACATCAATGACAAGCATTTTGAAGTGATTATCCGCAAGATGCTCGCCAAAGTACAAATCACCGCTCCTGGCGATACCGCCTACTTGCCGGGTGATCTGGTTGATCGGCTGGAGATTCGCAAGGAGAATGAAGAGCTGCGTCTGAAGGGGCAACGCCCGGCACGCTTCACCGAAATTCTGTTGGGTGTTTCGAAAGCGTCATTGAATACAGACTCCTTCCTGTCGGCATCGTCCTTCCAACACACCATCAAGGTGCTGGCAGAGGCTGCTGTCAGCTCGAAGGTTGACCCACTCTATGGTTTGAAAGAAAACGTCATCATCGGCAAGCTGATCCCTGCCGGCACCGGCTTTGTGGAAGGGCGCTTTGACCAGGCAATGGACGAGGTTACACCAGGTAAGCCTGACATCGAAGTGCAACAACTGAACATCTTCCCTGAAACTGAAGAGGATGATTTTATTGAGGAAGAAGATGAACATCTCTACGATGATGTCGATCTTGAAGGGCTGGACGAGCTGGAAGCTTCTTTGAGCTCTGAAGATGACGAAGAGCTCGACGAGGAAGAGGAAGAAGAAGATTTGCTCGATGACCTCCCGCTCGACGACGAAGAATTTTCAGATGAGGATGAAGATGATTTCGAAATCGATTTAGACGATGACGAAGATTTGTTCGAAGATGACGACGATGAATAGACCTGGCTAATTTTCAAAAATCAAACACCCGGAGACCCAAATCCCCGGGTGTTTGTGCTATAGTTAAGAATTGACAATCGAATTTTTATTTTTGTAATTGAGCCTATTTATGATCACCTCTCACATTAGCAAAGTAAACATCAACGCCGAAATGCAGCAGTCTTACCTGGACTATGCAATGAGCGTGATCGTCTCTCGAGCCTTACCAGACGCCCGTGATGGCATGAAGCCGGTGCAGCGCAGAATCTTGTACGCAATGTATGACATGGGTATCCGTGACACCACCCCACATAAAAAATCTGCCCGTATCGTCGGTGAGGTTTTAGGGAAGTATCACCCCCATGGAGACACTGCTGTTTATGATGCCATGGCTCGTATGGCACAGGACTTTTCGGTAAGATACATGCTTGTGGACGGACAGGGAAACTTTGGCAGCATCGATGGCGACCCTCCGGCAGCGATGCGTTACACCGAAGCGCGACTTTCTCCGATTTCGATCGAAATGCTGCGGCAGCTTGATCTTGAGACCGTCGATTTCATTGACAATTTTGACGGCACGCTTAAGGAACCGAGTGTCTTGCCTTCCGCTATTCCAAATATGCTGGTGAATGGAGCAACTGGCATCGCCGTTGGCATGGCAACCAACATTCCCCCGCACAACCTCGCTGAGGTGGTGGACGCCCTGGTGATGATGCTGGAAAATTGGGACCGCATCGAAGATATTACCGTAGATGACTTGATGACCTTCATCAAAGGACCCGACTTTCCAACCGGTGGGCTGATCTTGCAGGATGACAGCTCTGAACAACTTTCGCAAATTTATGGTTCGGGTCATGGCACAGTTAAAATGCGCGCGCAAACGCGCCTGGAAGAAATGTCACGCGGCAGAATGCGTATCATTGTGACCGAATTGCCCTACATGGTTAACAAATCAACTCTGATTGAGCGCATTGCTTCAATCATTCGCGAGGGTGGGCTGGAAGGGATCACTGACCTGCGTGATGAGTCTGATCGCCAGGGAATGCGGATTGTCTTTGACCTGACCAAAAACGCTGATACTGACGCAATTTTGACCACGCTCTATAAACGAACCCAGATGCAGAGCACCTTTGGCATTAATATTCTGGCATTGGTGGATGGCAGTCCGCACCGGTTGTCACTAAAACAAGCATTACGGGTGTTTGTAGAGCACCGCCTTGAGGTGGTTCGCCGACGGAGTGAATTTCTTTTGCGAAAGAACGAAGAACGCCTGCATATCTTAAAAGCTCTGCGCATAGCCATTCAGCATATCGACGAAATTATCAAATTAATCAAGAAATCGCAATCCGTGGACGATGCCCGTCAGGGTCTGATGAGCAAGTATGGTCTCGATGAAATTCAAGCGAACGCCATCCTGGAAATGCCTCTGCGTCGGTTGGCATCGTTGGAGCGCAAAAAGATCGAAGACGAATTTAAAGAGGTGAGTAAGCTAATCGAAGAATTAAAAGCGCTGCTCAAATCCCCCAAAAAAATGCGCCGGGTTGTGGTTGACGAACTGCGTGAGGTCAGAGAAAAATATGGCGACAGCCGCCGAACGCAAATCATTATGCTTGGAGAAGGCGAAAAAGCCTCCGATTTCCTGACCGTCACCGATGTGATGCCCTTAGAGCACTATTGGGTCGAAATTAGCGAAGAAGGACTGCTTTCTCGCACTGAGAACGATAAATGCAGGCGTCTGGGCGGTGAGAATTCGCCCTGGAGCTTGATTCGCACAAACTCGCATCAGACTATTTTCCTGGTCACAACCGAGGGTCGTGCTGCCGCGATTGCGTCTCTTTCCATTCCGGTTCAACGCGGAGAAGACAGCGCGTTGCCGGCGCATAAGCTTGCCCCGCTCCATGCGAACGATATTTTGCAAGCTGTTTTCACAGTGCCGATAGAAACAGACGATTTGCCAGAGCGCTATGTGATTACCATCAGCCGGCAGGGGGTGATTAAGCGCTCTTCGGTGAGGGATCTTCCTGGCGCTGCCGTGAATGATTTCACCTTGTGCAAGGTCAACCCGGGCGATGAACTCTACCAGGTGCTGATCTCGGATGGTAAACAGGATCTGCTCATTGCTACAGCCAGCGGCATGTGCATTCGCTTCAATGAAAGCGAGGTGCGTCCAATGGGTTTGGTGGCAGCCGGCGTCAATTCTATTAAGTTGAAATCGGACGATTACGTCGTTGGTGCCGCTTTTGTCACTGACAAAGATGAGGTTGGGCTGCTGACCCAGCTCGGGCTGGCAAAACGAGTGGCTGGCAGCGATTTTCCGGTGCAGGGGCGTTATGGTCAGGGTGTGATCGGTTGGAAGCTGGGCAAGGATGACCAGATCGCAGCGATGCTGGTTGGAAAACTGACCGACCGGGGTATCAGCCATTTTAGAAAAACTGCCAGCAAGGTCTTTACCATCACCAATGCGATTGCCAGGAAACGTGCCGCCAACGGTCAAAAAATGTACCAGTTAAAGCCTGGCGACGAGGTGATTGGTTTTACAAATATAATGGACTACAGTGAATATTGGGGCGAAGAACAAGCGTAATTATTGGTTTTAGAAAAAGTTCGTGACGGTCACTGGCAAACCAGTTCAATTATTATGGAAAAATTGGCTCCATCTCGCCCAGCACTGGCAAGGGTTTGAGAAAATAGACATCGAGCCAGGCTTGCACCGTAGCAAGAACTTCCCTCGCGTTCCAAAACAAGTAGCGCGAGCGAATATAGCGCGATTGTTCGACAGGGACGCCCACGGAATCCAGCTCTGAGTTCTCACATAAAAACAAGGCGCGGGGCAGGTGGTACTCCTGCGTGACGATGATCACTTCGTCCAGCCCAAAGATGTGTTTCGCTCGGTAGCAGCTGTCATACGTACGTCTGCCAGCAAAATCGAGAACAATATCTTCTTCAGGGATCCCCTTAGAAATCGCGTAAGCGTGCATTGCCCCCGGTTCGTTGTAGGTCAACTCAGTATTGTCTCCTGAAAAGAGCAGCTTCTGAACCTTGCCGCGCTGATAGAGCGCAATGGCTGCGTCCAGTCTGTCCTGCAACGGCACCGATGGACCACCCTGATGATTCAAACCGGCTCCCGGAACGAGAACAACCGGCTTCGATGGGACCGAATCGAGTGAAAAGGTCACGTTCTTCGTGATCGCCAGCATCGTCACCCGCAGTGCTCCTGTCAGGAGAAATCCAGCACATACCATAATCACGAGGAAACGCAAAAACTTTTTCATAGCCAGGTCTTATCGCACCAGATCAGCGAGACGGACGTTCGTGGTTGTAAGCAGATCGCGCAGAGGTTGGTAGCTGGTGTCGTGCAGTGGTTCCAGTTGTGTAACTTCATAATTGAGCATCTGGCTCAACAGGCTTTTGCCCAGGTCTTCCCGTGAAAAATTCCGCAAAAACTCGGAAATGCGGTTCTGCAGGGTCAGCTCCATTTGTTTCGAAACCGACAGGTTCAGGTTCGGGATGATCGGTGGTGAAATCCAGATGACAGGCACCTTATCCATGATATCGGTCAGGTCATTGACAACTTCAGAAGAGCTGCGTGGGTCGGCTGAGATGGCGTAAGTGACAGCATAGGAGCAGATGCCCTTAATATAAAGCGCACGGATGCTGGAGCTGAAACTATAGGTCAAAACCGGGCGGGTATAGGCAATATTATTTTGGTTCATGTAACCCAGCGGCACCCAGTATCCTGCCAATGAATCTTCCTCGGTCAGGCAGGGGCGCAAACCTGCCAATTGCGTTAGCGCCTCGGGAGCGGTTGCTTGCGAGGTGTTGGTTGTGGGATCGTAAAAAAAATCAAAACCGCCCTCTTTGTGCCCCAAAAACTGAACGCCATAAGCAGTCACACCGAGGTGATTGGTCACTAACAGTGCGCTTGCCAGGTCTTTCTGAGAAGCCAGCAAATATTCTGGCGCGGTCAGCCAGGTCATATCGACCTCCTGACGCTGCATGGCAAGCTCAAGGTCGATGTAATTTCCATAGGTTTGCGCCGAGAAGTTTAGCGCGAGCGCTTCGGTCATATGCATCAATACACTTTGCATCGCTTCCGCCTGCCCGGGGATGCTCTCGGGGACGATCAGACCGATCACGATCGGGTTTTCAGCAGAGCCCAGGGAAGCTGGTGTGGGCGTGAAAGTCGGCATCGCGGTTGGTGGCGCAAATTCAGGGGTTTGGGTGCTTGGGTTGAAATCGAGGGTTGGCTTCGGGGAAAAGGTTCCGCAAGCATTTAGTAGAAAAACCGAGATGGACAGTGTCAGGAATAACCGCGCGCCAAATTTTGCCATGTGTCAATTTTACCTTATTTGAAAATCATGTACGGTTCGAACGACACGCTGCCAGGAATCACGGTTAATTTCCTGTTTTCAGTGTCTTTCTGCAATTCTTGAATTGGGGAGGTCTGACTATGTCAGTGGTTATTGAGTGCTCACGCTTGGGACCTCCCCCCACGATTATGCACCTATGATGTGGATAAATTTCACAGATTTGTTAAGACAAAAAACAATGGTTTTTTTAGATTGAGAATTTCTGTCACACCGCCAGGATTGCTTTGGAAACATTTTGTTTCCGTTTCACGCATAGGCTTCCATCACTTGCTTTAGTAATGCAACGATCTCGCTGTAGCGATTATGCTAAAATCATAAAGACTCGCGGAGGTGAATATGAAACTTTTACTTGAACCGATCAAAAAACCCGAAAATCTCAACTTTATTCTTGGTCAATCGCATTTCATTAAAACTGTGGAAGATATCCACGAAATGTTGGTAACGACCGTGCCAAACATAAAATTTGGACTGGCATTTTGTGAAGCTTCGGGACCCTGTCTTGTGCGCTGGACCGGCAATGACGAAGACCTGATCGAATTGGCGACCGAAAACGCGCTGCGGATTGGCGCGGGGCACAGCTTTATCTTGTTCCTCGGCGAAGGTTACTTCCCGATCAATGTTTTGAACAACCTCAAGCAAATTCCGGAAGTGGTCAACATCTTCTGTGCTACCGCTAACCCCACCGAGGTGGTTTTACTCGAATCGGATTTGGGGAGGGCGGTGTTGGGTGTTGTCGATGGCTCTTCACCAACGAGGATTGAAACCGAAGAAGACATTGCCAATCGTAAGAGCTTCCTGAGGAAAATCGGCTACAAATTCTAATCTGCTTCCAGACTCCAGCTCTTAAGCAAATCCAGTCCTGCAAGCGCTCTGGCACGATGGCTGTTTTTATTCTTATAGGGGGAACCCAGTTCAGCCATAGTTTTTCCTTCAGAGGGGACGAAAAATATCGGGTCGTATCCAAAACCGTTGCTGCCCCGGAATTCCTCAATGATCTCACCCCTGACGGTACCATGGCTGGCTCCGATCAAAGTTGGACTGATAAGGAATACAGCGTGGCAGTGAAAAGTGGCGTGCCAGGGTTTGGGTTTGCCTACAAGCTTGGAGATCAAATAAAGACAGCGGTCATGGTCGCTGGCACCTGGTTTTGGCGAAAAACGATGAGAATGCAGTCCAGGCTCTCCGCCCAATAGTTCCACTTCCAAACCGGAATCATCCGCCAGAACTGGCATTCCGCTTGCCTGGTGGAACGCCCTGGCTTTCAGGAGTGAATTCTCAAAATATGTTGCTCCTGTTTCTGTGGGGTCAACGTTCAAGCCAAGCTCAGCGGGCTTAACCAATCGAATCGGCAGATGTGCCAGGATTGCCGATATCTCCTCGTACTTGTGGTCATTATTGCTGGCGATCAAAACTGTCTTCATAGACCTTCCTCGTAGACTTGGGAACAATCAAGCCACATGATATAATTTTGAAGAATTCTTTAACAATTGTAAATGCTATGGAAAAAATAAGACATCCCCTTCGCACAAACGTCGGATATTTCCTGAATAAACCGATCGGATTCAGCCGTGAATTTCAAGTGGACTTCGCGCAAATATTCATTGAACCCGATTTAAACGCCACTAACCTTAAAGGCACTTTTTCTTTCTCGCGCACCCGCGAGGGTTTGCTTTTACAGGCAGACCTCGAAGCAGATATTGATGCAAACTGCAATCGCTGTCTCGAACCGATTACGGTTCACGTTTGTGCAGACTTTGAGGAACTTTACGTATTTGAAACCCGCATGAAAGAAGAGCTGGACGAAGAAGAGGTGCCAAATGACGGTTACATCGAGCTGGGCGTCCCCTTCCGCGACTACCTGCTGTTGGGTTTGCCTCTTGCCAACACTTGCTCCCCAGATTGTAGAGGAATATGCCTGGATTGCGGTCAAAACCTGAACACCGGAACCTGTGAGCATAATCACGGTATAGACTATTCTTAAGAACGACATTATTTAAAAAGCACGGTAAGGATGGTAAAATTCGCCGATGCTTTGTTACCGGAGTTAACTATGAACGAAAACATTTTAATTGCTGTTGCCTGGCCTTACGCGAATTCTGACATCCACGTAGGTAACATTACCGGCTCACACCTGCCTGGCGATATCGTCGCTCGATACCACCGCCTGAGAGGCAATAGAGTGCTGATGGTCTCTGGTTCTGATTCTCATGGCACGGCGATCACGATCAAGGCTGACCAAACCGGGCAGACTCCTTACCAGATCTATTCGCATTATCACCCGCGTTTCATTGAATTGTTCCAGCGACTGGGGATAAGCTATGATCTGTTTACATCCACTCATACCGATAACCATTTTTCCATTTCCCAGAAGGTTTTCCTCTCTCTTCTGGAGAACGGATATCTAAAGAAAAATGTATCCAAACAATGGTACAGTCCGGCACAGGATCGCTTTTTGCCAGACAGGTACGTTGAGGGTACTTGTTATATTTGTGGTTATGAAGGCGCGCGCTCTGACCAATGCGAGCACTGCGGCAGCGAGCTGGAAGCCGAAAAGCTGATCAACCCTCGCTCGAAAGTCGATGGCGCCACCCCCGAGCTCAAGGAAACTGAACACTTCTACCTGGATCTGTCAACACTTGAACCGCAAATTCAGCAATTTCTAAAAGATCGTGAAGACTATTGGCGCCCGAATGTCTTACGCCAGTCTTTGGGCACAATCCAATCTGTGGGTTTGAAACCAACATCGATCACGCGGGACCTGGAGTGGGGAATACCGGTGCCGCTGGAAGGTTGGGAGGGTAAGTGTCTGTACGTATGGTTTGAGGCAGTGATCGGTTATTTGTCATCAACCGTTGAGTGGGGTCACCTGTATGACCAACCCGATGTTTGGCGCGAATGGTGGACGAATCAGAATGCGAGGTCATTTTACTTCATTGGCAAAGACAATATCACCTTTCATGCGGTAACCTGGCCCGCAGAACTGCTCGGAATGGGTGCGGATTTTGACCACCACATGGGCAGTGATGCTCCGCAGGCTCTGGTTTTGCCTTACGATGTGCCGGCAAACGAATTCATGAACCTGGAAGGCAAAAAGATCAGCGGCAGCAACAACTGGGCAGTCTGGGGTTTGGACGCGCTGGACCGTTATGACAGTGACGCGCTGCGCTATTACCTGGCTGTTGCCATGCCCGAAAATCGCGATACTGACTGGGATTGGGAAGACTTCTATCAGCGTAATAACAACGAATTGGTGGCAACCTGGGGTAATTTAGTGAACCGGGTTTTGTCATTTACCTGGAAAAACTTTGATGGAAAGATACCGAACCCAGGGCAATTACGCGCTCCCGATCACGAATTGTTGGATAAGATCACGGCAGGCTTTGATTTGGTTGGGGACCATATTGAAAAGGTGCAGCTGAAGGCAGCCCTGGCAGAAGCAATGCGGCTGGCGACTGAAGTGAATAAGTACCTTGACGTGCAAGCCCCCTGGTTTGAAATAAAAACAGACCGCAATGAAGCGGCTAAATCGCTTTTCACAGCTATCCAGGCGATTGATTGGTTGAAGATAATTTTTTCACCATTCCTGCCGGAAACCAGCGAACAGCTGAACAAAATTCTGGCTAACGATTATTCCTTGTTTGAGACGCCCTTCACCCGTGAAGTGAAAGATTCACTGGGAACACACCTGGTGTTGGGGCTGACCAGCGATTTCTCATTGGTGAGACCGGGCTCTGATGCCTGGGTGCCACTTGAACTGGAAGAGGGCAAGCCTTTCAATCAACCGGCGCCATTGTTCAAGAAGCTCGACCACAGCATCGTTGAAGAAGAACGCGCGAGATTGGGCAAACCAAGCGATTAGTTGATCAGATGATTGAGAGTTTTTTGTCGGGGACGGCTCTCACGCTGTCCCGATGTTTACCTCATCTGAGGCTCCTGCAATATCATTGGATATAAAAGTATTACAACGATATGGGGGTCAAAATGTGAGCTGCGTAAAAATTTTTTAATCAGCCAAACCCACCCCTTTGGAATCACGGTCAATTTTCGGTTTTTATTACCTGTCCACAGTTCTTGAGCTGGGCAGGTCTGACTATGAATCCGATTAATAAGCACTCACGATTGGGACCTGCCCCTACGCTTGTATAAATCCCGGTTATGCACTTTATTTGGGCAAAAACGATGGTTTATTTTCACATTGAGAATTGCTTCGAAAATTACCCTTTTACTGCTATTGTAAACTTTTCCAGGTAAAACGGAAGATCCTCAAGTAGTTTTTGCATGATGTCCTTCACTCTCGAGCGCCAGAGAAGGTGATTGTTGTCGGTTTCCGAACCGGCGGGAGTGATGATGTCACTGACAGACCGTAAAATCAAACCAGGAACATTGTTTGCATTCAACACCCAGGCAATTGGGCTTGATTCCCAATCTGCAGCTGGCACCGTGAACTCTTCAGACAAAACAGAAAAGTTTTGGAAATCGATATCCTGATCAGCGGAAGCCAATGGAGACCGGCGGGTATTTGCGGGTAGTTCGTCACCGACCCACTCGGTATTTAATGACCCGCGGTAATAATCGACCGCCAGGTGGCGGTTGCCCATGCGCTCAACCACATCGTACATAACAGTGTTAGTTACCAGCAGCGTTTCACCCAGTATAGAATAACCTTCCAATCCACCACAAGTACCCAAATTGACCACCAGATCAGGCTTCCAGTGGTCGATCACATATTGTGTGGCAGCAGCACTGCGGGTTTTCCCCCAGCCAGAGTGAAAAAACACCAGTTCGAAGCCTTGAACCTGGGAGATGATCCAGTCTCCAAGCGGAGAAGACACAATTTCGAACGGTTGAAGGATATCAAGTGCAGCTTGCCATTCGGAATTGGCAGAGATCAGAACAATAATAGAGAGTGAATCAGTGTTTTTTGTCATAGCGAATTTTGTTATTGAGAACAGGACTTGACCTTACGAAGGGAGATGTTTGCCTACAGACGCTCCGTAGACGACGAAACGCTGCACTCCATCCAACGCGAACAAACTATTCGCCAAATGGTCATCAAAAGACCCGATTGCACAGACGCCATAATCGATCGACTCGGCGCATAAATATAAATTCTGGCAAACGTGACCGGCATCCAGGTTGATGTAGCGATAGGCGCGCGTGCTGTAGCGCCAGCTGGTACGGTAGGTATCAGCAACCCAAAAAAAAGTTACCGCGGAAGTAATCACTTGTTTCTGCTTATATACAGATCCGTGAGCTTTCTGTATTGCCTCAGGATTAAGCTGAAATACTTCAAGAGCATGCAGCGGCGCGATATAGCGATATACCCCAGGCTGGAGCCCATTGACTTTTTGGATCAGCAGGTAGGTTTCAAAAGGATGTCGGGAGCCCGCTGAGGGCACATATCGATTGGTGAGGTCGCGTTTCTGATCAATCTCTCGGATGCCCTGGGTATACATCAATAGGTAAGAGAGATCTTCCAAAGACATTACGGCTGTCTCGTCATAACGGCGTAACGAACGACGTTTTTCCAGAAGGCTGAGCAGGTCTCTGTTCGTTGGGGAGAATTCTGAAGCATCCGGGAGGTCGATCAAACCGGATTGATCAGTAACCTGGTCGAGGTATTGTGGGTAGGGTTCGCCTTTTTTTTCGGCGGACACTGGCGTGTACTCGCCGTAACTGACCTGGTGTATTTGGGCGATGATGTTTTCCGCTTCAGCCATCGGAACGCCTAAAACCTGATCATCGATAAGATCATTGCCAACACAATAATGATTGCCAGGGTTGCCATGGCGATGCGATAAATCTTTTGGGTTGTATTTTTTGTATTTTTTGCCACTTTCACTCCAATTCCGCCTTGATGGCGTTTGCTTTTTCAAGGGAAATGCCCCTGATTTTCGCGATTTCTTCCGGTTCAGCTTCAAGGATACCCTGAATTGAGCCAAAGCGCTTGATCAGTTCTTTTCTTCGCGCTGGACCAATGCCCGGGATGCTGTCGAGCCTGGAAGCCAATCCGATTTTACCACGCCGGCTGCGGTGAGCGGTGATGGCAAAGCGGTGGGCTTCGTCGCGAATGCGCTGTACAAGGTAAAAGCCCTGGGAATGGTTGTCGAGAAGAATCGGCTCTGAGAAATTCGGTAGAAAAAGCTCTTCCTCCTGTTTTGCCAAGCCAACAATCGTAAACTGACCAGTTAGATCAAATTCCTCGAGCACCTCAATAGCCTGGCGCAATTGCCCCTTGCCGCCATCGACGATCAATAAATCGGGCAGCATGCTGAACGCCAGGTCGGGTTTATAGCCGGGCACACTTTTAGCTTCGTTTTCGGAGAAGTAATTCTTGAAGCGTCGGGTCAGAACCTCGCGCATCGAGGCGAAATCATCCGGTCCCCTTACCGTGCGGATGTTGAAGCGGCGATAGAGCTTCTTATTGGGAATTCCCTGTTCAAACACGACCATGCTGCCTACGCTGGCTGTGCCCTGTGTGTTCGAAATATCATAACATTCAATTCGCGCGGGTGGTTCGGACATGCCGAACGCTCCCTGGATCTCGGCTAAAGCGTCTCTCTGACGGTCTTTGTCGGCTTTCCAGCGAATTTCGAGCGCGCGCAGCGTTTCCGCGGCATTTTCTGTAGCCATCCTGACCAACGCTTTCGACTGACCACGCTTAGGTACCGTAATCTGAACCTTCTCACCGCTGCGCTTGGTGTTCAGCCATTCGTTGATGATTATGGCTTCTTCAATTTCTTGCGGGAGCATGACTTTATTGGGGATATAGGCAGCCTGAGAGTAGAACTGCTTGAGGAATTCCTCCAGGATCTCCTGATTTTCTTCTTCTTCAGTCCCTTCAAGAATGAAATATTCGCGCCCGATCAATTTTCCGGAGCGGATGAAGAACACCTGCACACAGGCTTCGCCGTTATTGCGAGCCATGGCGATCACATCAGAATCCTTCCGCTCATTTGAAATGATCTTCTGGCGCTCGACGACCCGCTCAACCGCCTGGATCTGGTCCCGTACCGCGGCGGCTTTCTCATAATTCAGGCTTTCAGAAGCCCGCTGCATTTCTGTCTGCAGGCGTTTCAAGACTGGGTCAGTCTTCCCTTCCAGAAACTTTGCCAGGTCTTCAATCATCTGGCGGTAATCTGCCTTGGTGATGGCACCAATGCAGGGACCCGAACACAGGCGAATGTCATAATAGAGACAGGGTCGCGGATCTTTGCCGGTGATTTCACGTGCGCAGGTAAGGTAGGGGAAGATTTTGCGGAGGATGTCGAGCGTCTGATGCACCGCCCAGACCGATGTGTATGGTCCGTAATAGCGTGAACCGTCTTGGACCATGTTACGGGTCACTGAAACCTTCGGAAAATCGTCTTGCCAATGAATTTTGATGTAGGGGTAGCGCTTGTCATCTTTGAGACGCACATTGTAAAACGGGCGGTGCTCCTTGATCAGGTTCATTTCCAGGATCAGGGCTTCCAGTTCAGACGCCACTACGATCCATTCGATATCGCGAATATTGTCGACCATGCGCATCGTCTTATAGCTGTGGTCGCTCGATTTTTGAAAATAGGACCTGACTCTCGATTTCAGGTTGATCGCCTTACCCACATAGATAATTCTGCCTTGCGCGTCCTTCATCAGGTAGCATCCAGGCGCTTCGGGCAATGAGCCCAAGATTGTTGCCAGTTTATCTTCCCAGATCATACGGTCATTTTAACCTATAGAAGTAATAAAAACATCGGAGGCTTGGGTATAATTTGTACAGGGAAACTACAAATGAGCATCCAAAAACTTTCTGACACGATTGCATCTCAAATTGCCGCTGGCGAAGTAGTGGAGCGACCGGTTTCGGTTGTGAAAGAATTGATCGAAAACGCAATCGATGCCAATGCCACTGAGATCCAGGTTGAGATTCGAAAAGCAGGGCGCGAATTGGTGCGGGTGACCGATAATGGCGATGGCATCGCTGCCAGCGAATTGAAACTTGCAGTCAGCCGGCATGCCACCAGTAAGCTGAGCACTACCGAAGAACTGTTTGACATTAAAACGCTTGGTTTTCGCGGCGAAGCGTTGGCGTCGATTGGCTCAGTCTCCCACATGCTGATGATCTCGAGGCCAGAAGGCGAGGCTGTGGCTGCCAAACTGTCGGTTGATGGAGGCGCAAATTCGCCTATGCAAAAGGTGGCTGCACCAACCGGAACGCAGATTTCTGTTGAAGATCTGTTTTACAACGTACCTGCCAGGCTCAAGTTTTTACGCAAAGACATAACCGAAGCCAAGCATATTACCGGTCTGATGACACGCTATGCCATGGCGTATCCGCATATTCGCTGGACGTTGATTCAGGATAATATGACTGAATTTCAGTCAACCGGCAGTGGCAACCGCCTTGAAATTTTACAGGCTCTTTTCGGGACGCATGACTCCAAAGCGCTCATGCCGCTCGACTTCAGCGAGAAAGAATTGGCAATAGAAGGCTTTATCAGCGACCTTTCGCTGACTCGCTCGAACCGTAAAGACATCACCCTTTTTGTGAATGGTCGCTGGGTGCAGGACCCAACCCTGACGGCGGCGGTGATCAAAGCCTACAACACCATGCTGATGGTTGGGCGCTATCCGGTTGTGGTTTTGTTTTTGCAGGTGCCCACGCGTTTGGTCGATGTGAATGTTCACCCCACCAAGGCAGAAGTGCGCTTTCGCGATCAGGACCACGTTTTTAGCGGGGTGCAGCGCGCGATCAGGCGGGGTTTGCTTGCCTATACACCCATCCCTGACCTGAACAGCCTGAATTTGTGGGGCAGGCAAGCACCTGTTGAGATTCCAACCAGTTTTGATGAAAACTGGCATGTGGAAACTACAGAACCAACTGAAGCCCAGGTTAACGGGCTCAATCCTGAACAAAGGCAAGCACCTTTGCCAGGAACACACCTGCCCTTGCTCAGATTGGTTGGGCAAGTCGCTTCGACTTACCTGGTAGCAGAGGGACCGGATGGGCTTTACCTGATTGATCAGCATGCCGCCCACGAACGGGTTTTGTTCGACCAGATGATGGCACAATACCGCGCGGCTATGATTCCTTCGCAGCAATTGGTCGATGCCCTGCCGGTGGAACTCAGCCCCGAAAAAGCCGGCATCCTCGAAGCAAACCTGGAAGTGATGGAATCGCTGGGTTTTGAGATTGAACTTTTCGGTCCGAACACCTTTTTACTTCGCGCTATTCCAACCATAATTGACCGCGGTGATCCGAAAGATGCCATAATAGCGGTAGTAGATTCCTTTGAAGAGGATGAAACACCACTTGAGAATGAAATCCAGGCTCGGGTTGCTGCACGGGTGTGCAAGCGCATGGCAGTAAAGGGCGGGCAAAGGTTGACAGAGGAAGAGCAGCGCAACCTGCTGCTCGATTTGGAAGCCAGCCAATCACCGCGCACCTGTCCGCACGGTCGCCCGACCATGATCCACCTGAGCGCTGGTTTGCTGGAACAGCAATTTGGCAGAAGAGGAGCACGCTGATAAAGGCTTTATGGCTGCAAGACCGCAAATTGAGTTACCGAACAGACCTGCCGCTGCCCGAGTTGCAAGCAAATGAGGTATTGATCAAGGTGCTGCTGGCTGGTGTCTGCTCGACCGACCTG
>JAAYZW010000106.1 GCA_012514645.1 Chloroflexota bacterium | reverse complement strand
GAGCAGGAAACGGGAAATTTGGTCTGCATTGGGGGGTGGGGCTGCACTATAATTAGGGCATTCATCATTATCCCAGGAGGTTTGCTTTGAAATCCGAAAGATCTGAAAAAATGAAGACGTTCAACTATTCGGTCGGTATGTTTGGCACGTCGATCCCGATCAATTTGCTTAAGACCTTTGCTTTTGCCTATTACGTGGACACGCTGGGGGTGACGACGGCGCAGTGGGCTTCGATTATGCTGATTTATACATTCATCGACGCAATCGACAACCTGGTTTACGGCTATCTTTCTGACCGCACGCGCACGAAGTGGGGGCGGCGGCGACCGTGGCTGGTGATCGGCACGCCGCTGCTGGTTTTGGGGCTGATTTTGTTTTATAGCACGCCGGCGGGGCTGGAGGGCAACCAGCTCTACATCTACGCGATGCTGCTATATATCTTTACGGGCACGCTCGATTCGGTGATAAACGCGAATTACGGCGCACTGTTCCCGGAGCTGTTCACAACCGACACGAGCCGCGCGAAAGCGAACGCGCTGCGCCAGGCGTTTCAACTGGTGGCAATGATTATCAGCATCGCGCTGACACCGATGGTGGTGGAGGCGCTGGGCTGGTCCACCACGGCGATCGTCTATGGCGTTTTGGGGGGCGCGGTGATTTTGTATATGGCTTTGACCAGCATGGAAAAGCCGGTGGCAGAGGACGAAAAGAAGCCGCAGCTGTGGGACAGTGTGAAAACGCTTTTGACCAACAAGAAGTTTTGGGTGGCGGGCGTGACCAACGCGTTTTACAGCGCGGGGATGTCGCTGGTTTTGGCGGGGCTGCCGATTTATGCCAAATATACGCTGGGCATCGGCAGCGGGCAGCAGTCGCTGTTGTTTGGTGGGGTTTTGCTGGTCGCGATCGGGGCGGTGGCGCTGTGGGCGAGTTGGGTGAAGAAGTATGCGCTGGTGAAGGTCTGGCGCTGGGCGCTGGCGGCGCTGGCGATTTCGTATATTCCGATGTATTTTGCGAATAGTTTTGTGATGGCAATGGTGTGCGCGATGTTGGTGGGGTTTGGGTTTGCGGGGGTGATCACGACGATGGATTTGATCCAGGCGCGGATTATGGATGAGGACCAGGCAAAGTACAATGTGCGCCGTGAGGGAATCATCAGCAACGCGCTGGGGTTTATGAACCGGCTGAACGGTTTGTTTACGAGCGTGGCATACGCGCTATTGGGGGTGATGTTTGGGTATGTTTCAGGCGATGTGCCTGGTCCGCAGCCAGACATGGCTGCGCGGTTTTTGTTGACAGTGTTTCCGTTTTTGATGGTGGTGCTGAGTTTGGGCGTTTCGTTTTTGTCGGATTTTGAGGTGGAGGGGAAGAGGGAGTAAGGAGTAGGGAATAGGGAGTAGGAAGTAGGGACGAGGATGCGGTTGGGTTTTGTCATTCTGGTGGTTAGGTTTTGTCATTCTGAACGAAGTGAAGAATCTGAACCTTCACCGACAAGATCCTTTGCTGCGCTCAGGATGACAAGCAGGGAGCAGGATTTGAAAATAAGTATTGCACAAGAGAAGGTTCTATATTAAAGGAAGGAAGTATAAATGACACTGATACGCATCGATTATGTGCCGCAGAGTGTGGGGGTGAATTTGCCGCTCAACCTGATCCTGCCGCGCGACTACGCGCAAGGCGGTGCCCCGCTGGCAGAGCGCAGGGTGCTCTACCTTTTGCACGGGCTGTCAGACGACGCCTCGGGCTGGCAGCGTTACAGCAGCATCGAGACGATCGCGCGCGAGCATGGGCTGGTGGTGGTGATGCCCTCTGCCGGGCGCAGTTTTTATACCGATATGGTCAACGGGCAGGCTTATTTCAGCTACCTGACCGAGGAGCTGCCGTCTTTTCTGGCGGCGACGATGCAGATTTCGTCTGCCCGTGAGAAGACGCTGATTGCCGGCAATTCGATGGGCGGCTATGGCGCTTTCAAGGCGGCTTTTTTGCGCCCGGATCTTTATTTCGCCGCCTGCAGCCTTTCCGGCGTTTTGGCAATCAACGCCCTGGCATCTCCTGCGGATAAGATTGAGGATCAGAAGTTGATGCGCGAATTTGATATAATTTTCGGTGGGCTGAAGGATTTGCCCGGCAGCATGCACGACCCGATGGTCTGGCTGCGGCGGGCTGCCGAGGGCGGGGCCGAGCTGCCAAGGCTGAGCGCGGTGTGCGGGCTGGATGATGATCTGCTGCCGCTGAACCGGCTCTTCAACCAGGCAGCGACATCTTTGGGGGTCGATGTGCAATATGCGGAGGCGCCCGGTCGGCACGATTGGTTCTTCTGGCAGGAGCAGATCAAGCGCTGGCTTGACGAGGTTTTATAAGAACGGTTTCGCCGAGAGGGGGCAAGCCCCCTCCTGCAAACGGACTGCAAATGATGCACACTTATTAAAGGAAGAGATCAGCCGGTTTACGGCTTTTCCATCTCGAGGTTGTATAATTCCTCAACTGCCAGCGAAATCTTGGTCACCGAGCTATCCTCAGACAGCGGGTAGGCAAAAAAGCTGTCTTCGAGCGTGCTGATGTCTACGCAGTCGCGCTTTTTGTCAAGGTAATTAAATTCCACATGGATCGAATAGAGCGACTGGTTGGCTTTAACCACCTCAAACTGCTCACCCAGGTGGCTGCCCTTCAGCACCATGCCGTTCATGTCGTGCCTTAGCATGCCCCTGCCCAGGGGGACGAAACCGCTCGAACTGGGCAAATCGTCGATCAACACCTCCGACTCCATCGAGTAGGTGCCGGCACGCACTTCAACCCTGACGTTCTGACGCTGCCATTCGTACCAGGCGGGCGGCGAGCTGAACTCGGTTTCGCCCTCCAGTGCGCGCAGCTGACCAAAGCCGGTCATTTCCCAGGTCTTGCCGCAAGCGGCACAGCTCAATTGGGTACCCTGCGAACGCATGCGATACTCCTGCCCACAATGGGCGCACTGGTAGAGCACACGGTGCAGCCCTTCGGCGCGCTGGGGGTGGTCGACGAGCACCTGCTTTTCTTGCTGCCAGGCAAAATCGTCATAGGTTAGCGCGGTGG
>JAAYZW010000105.1 GCA_012514645.1 Chloroflexota bacterium | reverse complement strand
CGAATGCGCTCCTGGTGAATTTCATAAACCAGGGGCATAACCTGGTGAACACGTTGCCCGGTTTCGGCGGAAATAAATAATACCGGAACGTAAGGCAGAAAGTTCAGCTCATGTCTCAGACGTCTTTCGAATTCGAGAGCAGTGTTCTGATCTTTTTCAATCAGGTCCCATTTGTTGATAACCACCAAAACGCTCTTCCAAGCATCCTTGATATAACCGGCAATGTGAGTGTCCTGGGCGGTGATGCCGCTGACTGCGTCAATCACCAAAACGGTGACATCGCAGCGTTCGATCGCTTGCATTGCACGCAGCACCGAATATTTTTCAACGCCAGGAATTACCGACCCGCGTTTGCGGATGCCAGCGGTGTCGATCAGGGTGTATTCTTGCTCGTCAAAAAACAATTGCAGGTCGATCGCATCACGGGTGGTGCCAGGGATATTGCTGACAATAGAGCGCTGTTGTCCGGTCAGTTTATTGAGCAAGCTGCTTTTTCCGGCATTTGGTTTGCCAACAATTGCGACCTTAATGCTGGAATCTTCCTCTTCATCTTCAACCTGATGAGGGAATAGAGCAACCACGGCATCGAGCAAATCACCAGTGCCGGTGCCGTGAATAGCCGAGATGGCGTAAGGTTCTCCCAATCCGAGCGAATAGAAATCCAACGCGTTCAAACGAGCAGTCGGACCATCGGCTTTATTCACCGCGAGAAGAATTGGCGGGGTTTCGCGTTCGTCTGTTTTCCGACGCCGGCGCAGCATATCGACCACTTCGCGGTCAGACTGTGTAAGCCCGTCAAGCGCGTCTGTGACCAATACGATCACGTCTGCTTCTTCCAGGGCGATCTCTGCCTGGGCGCGAATGTCTGTGATGAAATCTGCCGATCCGATTGAAAGCGGGTTCTGAGTGCGCTGCTTGCTGGGATCCAACCCTCCGGTATCAACCACGAAAAAGTCGTGCCCAGCCCAGTCGCTTTCGGCTACCAGGCGGTCGCGGGTGGTGCCGGGGACTTCATCGACGATTGCCAGGCGCTGCCCAACCAGGCGATTAAACAGCGTGCTTTTTCCAACATTAGGTCTTCCTACCAGGACAACAACAGGTTTATGCATGAATTTTCCTTGAAATTATTTACGTTAACGCCAGAGGACGACCTCAATCGTTCCAGGCAAAATCGAATCCAGGCGCAGATCGGGATCGTTGAGTGTGATCTCCAGTGAAAGCTGATATGTTCCCGGGCTGCGACCTTCCAGGTCCAGCACCACGCTGATATCGTCAGAGGAAAGAATTTCAAGCAGGTTCATCGGACCGGAGATGTACAGGTCAACGAATTCGGGTGAAATATTGACTGTCAAACCGACCCCCAGGTTGATAATTTCAACAGGAACGCCAACGAGCTGGGTGGAAGACTGGATCGCGTCGATACCGACTTCAACTGTAACTTGCTGGTTGCCGACCACCACGATACCGTCTTGTAACTGGAGGGCGACATTGACGCTGAAATCCTCATAGGCACCGCTCAGATTGATCGGCGCCGTGTCCAGAAAAGCAGGCATATTATCAGCAAGGTCTGGATCTGAGGCATAGATGGTCACATTGGGTGGGTCAACGAGCAAACCGGTAAGGTGATAGCCTTGCGCGATTGTGCCGGTGGTGACAATTTTGATAAAGACGTTGCGATAGCCTACCAACTGCCTGACCGGCAGCTCAACGGTGATCTGGGTGGGGTTCATACTGACGCCATCGACGATATTCCCTCGCCGGTCAATCGGATGCAGTTCAACGATGCGGGTGATCGAGCTGATGGCATTGCTGATGTCAACATTGGCAATAACATCGACAACTTCATCTACAACAGACTGCGGACCCAACAGCTCGACTGTCTCGCTGCTTAAAACGGCTTCCCCGGCTTCATAACTGATGGGTAAGTTGCCGGTTTGAAGCATGGTAATATCCAATGTTTTGGTTGCGATCTGTTCGAGGGTGATGTCGATTTCGGCTGGACTGACCTGAACAATCTGCACAGGTCTGAAGCTGTTTACATTCACTTCCGGTTCCAGGCTGTAGGTGCCGGCAGAGAGCCCTGAAAGATTGATCCGCGCTGTGATTTGGTTAAAATTGCGTGAAATCTGCTCGTGCACTGAGCGTGGGGCACGTAATGTGATCTCCACGTTAGTGGTGCTTTGCTCAGTAATCAGCATATCGGGGTTTTGCCCTAAAATCGTGATTGCGACCGGGCTCGGATAAGTGATGACCTGGTTAGGGTCGCTGGAGGAAACCGATGAGACCCAAACGATAATTGCCAGTACAAGCGCTGTCAAAAAGATCGGCACCAATTTAATCAGTTTCTTGAAGAGGTTGATCATTCGAGCTCCTCTACAGGTTCTTCCAACGAATCTCCCTTGAAAATGCGCTTCAAGCGGTTCGTTCTTTCAGGCTTGTGGGTGACCATAATGGCGCGCATGCTATTGAGCAAGCGATCACCGTCGAGGCGGCGTATGAGCCTGCCGCGGTGAGCGATCGAGATCGTTCCGGATTCTTCAGAGACGACCACGGCAAGGGCGTCACTGACCTCGCTGATACCCAAAGCGGCACGGTGGCGCAGCCCCAGTGACCGGTCGGCAGTGCTGTTGAGTACGCCGCTGCTCGAAAGCGGCATTACACAGGCGGCGGCTTTGATTTGGTTATCAGAAATGATCACGGCACCATCATGCAAGGGCGTATTCGGGTAAAAAATTTGCAGTAACACCTGGGGGCTGACGTCTGAATTCATCATTACCCCGTTCTTGTAAAAGCGGTCCAGCATTTCGCGGCGGCTGATGACAATCAGGGCGCCATGCCGTCTTTCTGCCAGCTGCACAGCCGCCCTGCTGACTGAGGTGAGGGTTTCTTCCATTTCTACGTTGCCCTTGGAGCCCAGGCTAAATTTCCAGAACTGCAGGGCACCGACACTGCCCATGCGCTCGAGCCCACGCCGAATTTCGGGAGCGAATATCACCGGTACAGCAATGATCAGGGCGGGAGAAACGGTTTGCACCAGCCACGAAAAAGCCGGCAGATTTACCAGGGAGGTCAGTAGAAATACCAGGATAACAATCAGGAAGACGCCTCGAAGGAGTGTCTGGGCGTCGGTGTCACGCAGTAAGTACAGCAGCAAGCTGAAAAAAATGGTAACCAGGAAAATGTCGAGCACACTCGACCAGGTGAACCGCTCCAGGATGAATACGAGATTGTTCCACAGTTCTTGCATAATCAATACCTGTTGTAGAATATTAATTATAACCTCATTCGCCGTAGAATTCGCCTTTTTTTAAACGGTTGAGATATTTTGATGAATCAAATTGATTGTTGGAGATCCCGGAGTGCGAGTATATGTTTATTGATCAAAGTGTAAACAATCACCCCAAACAAAAAGAATTCTAATTCGGTCTTGACACAAGCCCCCTCCGAACGGGTTACAAATTATCAATCATGCTACCCTGATCAGGTGAATGTGGGTGATTTTCTTGTTGATTTAGCAAACTCTTTACCCAAACCTCGCCGGGCATCAAACCGTTCTCTTTTAAAAACGAAGCATAGATTAGTTCGGGAATGCCATCCGGAGTGTCTTCTCCAGGTGAATAATTACCGTCCCAAGCTTCCTTGACAGATAAAACCTGCTTTGAGACTGCCAGGTGAGTGTACGCGCCGTGCAGCCAATCTTCCAAAAGGGGCTGGAGGTCTGAATTGCTGGCGTGCTCTGGTCTCAGTGGGGCTTGGTGGGTGAGCAATGCCAGGTTTTGGCGATTGCTCAGCCGCCGTACCTGGATCATCTCTTCACCAAAGCAAATTACCGGAATCAATTTTCCGCCCAAAATGCGATAAATTCGGTCACATGACCATCCCTGACCACCGGTGCGGGCGGAGATGAGATCACAGGAGCGCTGCATGTCTGCCTCGGTCATCGAACGGACACAGAGTGGCTGCCGTTCAACTTTGCGCACCAGTGGTAAGCGAAGTTTTTGAACCGCCAGCTCTGTCTGTTGATAGGTTTCTTCAAAACCATGGTTGCTCCAGATCACTTCATTAGAACGGGCAAGCTTATCTTCCTGCGGAGGCTGTTTCTTGATCTTCTCCCAAGCAAGTTTCTGGCTGTGACCGCGTAACTCAACCAGGCGCTGGAGACGGATCTCTTCATCCGCAGCGACCGTCCAGATTTGATCGCAAACTGCCGCCACTTCTGACTCGAGCAGCTTAATCGCTTCCACCGCAAAAACAGGTCGCGTGCATTGTTCAATTTCGCCAATGATTGCCTGGGTGACATAGGGGTGAACGATTTCCTCCAACCTTCTCAGTTCAAGAGGGTCGTTCAAGACGATCATGCCGAGTTTGCTGCGATTGATCTGCCCATCTGCCATGCACAGATCTTCCCCGAAATGATCCAGGATTGCGCGCCAGGCGGGAGTGCCAGGCAGGTAGCTGTCTTTGGCTGTCAGATCAGCATCAATCGTGAAGGCACCGAAGTTCGCGAGGTAATTGCGCACCACGCTTTTACCGGAGGCAATATTGCCTGTTATTCCTATAATGAAGGGTTTACCACGCATACAAAAAGTATAATGCAAGGTTTTTGCAGGCGATACAGACAATCATACAAGCTTGCTTAAGCTATAATTTTTATATGGAACCAGCACAGTTTCTGACAGATTTTCATCAATATTTCAAACCCGTCAAAGATGTCTCGATTGTCATCGGAGTTTCTGGCGGGGCGGACAGTCTCAGCCTGGCACATCTGCTGTTGAATTCTGGTTTAGCGCTGATTCCAGCGCACTTTGACCATCAGCTAAGAATTGTCTCTGCCGCCCAGGCGGCAGAAGTGGCGGCACTGATGAATCGTTGGGGTCTGCCAATCGAACCCGGCTCCGGAGATGTGCGTGAATTTGCTACAAATCATAAGATGGGGGTCGAGGAAGCCGCGCGTGTTTGTCGTTATGAATTCCTGTTTTCGGTGGCTCAGAAATATAAAGCACAGGCAGTCTTAACCGCTCATCACCTGGACGATCAGGTTGAGACCGTGCTGATGCATTTCCTGCGTGGAAGCGGAATTAACGGTCTGTCTGGCATGCGCCTTTGCGAATCACTGAAACAATTCTCAGAAGAAATTCCGCTTTGGCGCCCACTTCTGTCCACCAGTAAGGAAGAGATCCTTGATTACTGCCAACGTCATGACATTGAGCCAATCGAAGATGAGTCGAACCAGGAGCTGCGTTATTTTCGTAACCGCCTGCGGCACGAGTTGATTCCCCAAATCGAAAAGATTCAACCTTCCTTTCGAACCATTGCCGCAAGAAACGCCAGGGTGGTAGAGCTGGACCGCCAGGCGCTTGAACGTGTGACCGAGCAAGCCTGGAGAGACAGTTTGTCAGAGGCGCATCCAGGCAAGGCATTGGTTTTTGACCGGGAAACATGGGAGCGCCTTGATGAAGCCATCCAATACCGCCTGCTCATGAAAGCCGCCAACACGCTTGTCCCTGGTCTGCGGGATCTCGGGTTTGCTGAACTGCAGCGGGCTAAAGAAACCATCGAATCACGCCTTCCCGGCAAAGATTTTAAAGCGGGCATCCTGATCAGCAATCAAGCCGAGAGCTTCATCCTGTCATTGGGAAGGTTTGACCTACTCCAACCCGAATTTCCTCAGCTGCCGGATGGAATCAGCATTACACTCACGCTTAAAAAACCAGCAAAACTGCAGCACGGTTGGCAGATTAGTGCTAATCTGGTTGATCGGGAGGAGTACGAAAACCTGTCAACCGAAGCCAAACAAGCAAAAGATCACGCCTGGCTAAACCCAGCCGATGTAGAATGGCCGTTGGAGGTTAGGCGGTCGGTTGTGGGTGAGCGTTGGTCTCCGCTCGGGATGGTACACAAACGCCAAAAGATGAGTGACTTTCTGGTTAATAGCAAAATCCCCCGTGCTGTCCGGCAAGCCTGGCCGGTAGTCAGCAGTGGGGGGGCTGTATTATGGGTTGCCGGTCTGCGCATCGCGCAAGCCTGGCGCCTGACTGGGGATGAGACTGAGGTTTTACACCTGCAGCTTATTCCACCAGCGGTAATCTAATCAATCCACAACGCTTGCCTGATAATCGCCTGGATCGCTCCGAAATCCGGGTAGAGCACTGAGGCTCCGCCATCTGTCATACCGGGAACGGCTTCGTTGGGTGTGATCTGATATGAGGTGATATCCGCCCCATCGAAAAACTTCGAAAGCGGAAAGACGTACAAAAAACCGTCAGAAATTTTCAGATCAGTTTCAATGGTTTCATCGATTGCGGCGATCACATTTGGAAGATTCGCAATCTCAGAAGGACGCAAGGCTTTACTGACCATTGCCCGAAGGACCTCCTGCTGCCGGCGGTTGCGGTCAAAATCTGAGGTGTTCTTGCGGGCGCGCACGTACCAAAAAGCATCTCCTGCGGTCATGTGCTGCCTGCCAGGCTGGACCACGCACCAACCGGTGTCGTTTATCCAGCATTCGTCTTCCATATATTTTTCGACATCTACATCAATGCCGTCCAGCACGTCGATGATATGTTTGAAACCGTCGAAGTCGACCATGGCAAAATTATCCGGTCTGAAGCCAAAATTAAGCGCCAGCGTATCGCTGAGCAGTTCAGCACCACCAAACGGTAAGGCGGTGTTGAGACGTTGTGGACCGACACCAGGGATATCCACCCACAAGTCGCGGGGGAACGAGAGCAGGTGAAACTCGCTGGTTTTGGTATTCATCGCCACCAGCAGCATCACATCGGTGCGGAACCCGATTGTCGGCTGGTAGTCGGAACCCAGCAGCATGACGGTCTTCACATAACCTGGCACCGGCAAGGCAAGCGCGCTGCCATCCAGGTAGGGGTCCGGTTCAGTATTGGCGTCGCCTTCCCACAGGTTGGTCATGAATCCGTTCTGACCGTTACGAATTTTGTTGATGCTGATACCGGCTAAAGCCACAAAGATAATTGCGACAATCAGCAGTATCCAGCCAAACGGGAAACCGCGTTTGTGTTGATTACGAGTTGAATATTCCATTTTAGTCCTATAACGGGGCGCGTTTAGCCCTGATCCTCTTCCTCTTCAGGCAGTAAATAGTCATTTTGCTCAGCCAGACTGCGTAATTTACTTTTGACCTCGCGCCATTGAATTTTTGAAATCCCCAGCTTTTGACGAATTTTGTCCTGCTCAACACCGTTAGCCAGATCATTCAGAGAGCTGGTCCAGCGCAGCATGTCAAAACTGATGTGTTTGTCCATTTTACCGGCGTTGGTGACATCTTCGAGCAGGTATTCGAGCCGGCGCTGAGACCAGGGGAAAACCTGGTCGTTGATCTGATACTTTTCAGCATATTGATTGTAGGCATTCACCCATTCAGGTGAAACCCCAATTTTCCGTTCTTTAAAACGATAACGTTGGTTTGGATAGCGAACGAAAACGTATGCTTCTTCTGAGTTTGCGAGTTCGAGGTGGTTGGTTTTCAGATTGAGAACCTCACCTTTTTTCATTGCTGTTTCCAGAACCAACCGCAATAAAACGTAAGGTCGTGGGTCTTCACCGGCAGAAGTGCGGATGGAATCGGCAGCTTCAACGGCAGTCTGAAGCTCCTGGGGGGTCAACACGGTGGGCAGCGGGCTGGTAACAGTCTTCTGCACAATTTTTTCCGCAGGGTCAACCGAGATAACCGCGTTTTGAGTTAACCATCGGAAGAAAGATTTCAACGATGTGATTCTGCGGGAAAGTGTTTTCGGGCTGCAGGGGATGCCGCGATCCTTTTCGAGCCAGGTCAGGTAATCTTCAAGATCTTTGGTTGAGATCTTGCCAATTGGTTTATCGGTAGGCAGAAATTCTTCCAACAACATCAGGTCGGCTTCAAAGGCTTTGAGTGTATGATGAGAACGACCCTGGTCGCGTAAGAAAAACTTCCACGATTGAATGGCAGGCTGCAGCAGCGTGCTCTCGTTGATATGTGCGCTGATTGCTTCATCTTTACGGTTCATAAGGACTCCCACGTTTCGTATAGTCGAATAAACATGACTAAGTTTAGTCTCTATGTGGCGGTTTGTCAAACCCGTGCACCACAAAACTCAACTTGACGAATAAAAGTGCTTATGTTAATATGACACTATCCCCATCACACCTTGTGATGACCTCAAAATGGAGAAGGATGCTGCAGACTCAACTCAACGGGCAAGTGGAGTGACCGAAATGTTGATATGTAAGCACGCCCGCACCCAAACCCAATCGAAAAAATATATAGGAGGCTGTTAGTATGAAGAGAAAGTTTTTGTTTCTGTTAAGCGTGGTCTTGGTGTTGTCAATGGTGCTTGCCGCCTGTTCGACACCAGCACCCGTCGAACCCACTGAACCCCCGGTTGAAGTACCAATTGAAGAACCAGTGGAAGAACCAGTTGAAGAACCAATTGAAGAACCGGTAGAAGAACCGGTAGAAGAACCTGTAGAAGAGCCTGTTGAAGAGCCTGTAGTCAGGACCGAACGCAAGGGCGGCTGGCTGGATGAGATTGTCTATACCGTCGCTGATCCTGCTGCAGTTTTGACCCAAATTCAGGCAGGAGATATTGACATCTACGCTGAAGGTCTCGCACCAGCATTCGCACAGGAAGTCAGGGACTCTGGATTAAAATACTCCACATCACAGGGTACCTACTATGGTGTTCTGT
>JAAYZW010000104.1 GCA_012514645.1 Chloroflexota bacterium | reverse complement strand
CGGATGTCTCCAATAAACGTGCGCACGATCACATCGGCGTAACCGATCAAGGCGCCCAACTGGGTAGTTTTGACACCGGTGGATACCAGCGTGCCCAGCGGGGCTTCCTGCCGGCTTTCATAAAAACCCGAAACCCGCTCCACCCAAACCATGCGTTTGGATGTGATCAGGTAATAGTCGTTTGCCCAGTTGTTGATATTCCAGCCCAACCAGATCGCGCAGATGAAAAACAAAGCGAGCATAACGATCATTGCAATTAATGCGTTATTTGCCGGTATGAAAGAGATTCCAACCAGACCAAGCGCGAAAACCAGTAGCGGCATCATCACCGCGAACAAAAGAAATACAGGGTGTTTTCTCGCGATCAGGCTGACCTTCTCGTCTTCCTCGAGCCACGGCATCGACAACCGGCGGATCATTACCTGGCTGTTTGCCAGCACGGTGAGCGTCTCGGCAAACGCTGGTCGCTCATCGCTGAGCTGGTGGATGTTTGCCCCAGAGAAATACCAGACCCGGCTTTTTGTTTTCGCCTGGACAGTTTCCTGACGCACCCGCGACTGCTGGTTGGTTGCCAGACCGACGATATCGCCTTTTTGGTATTGGTGTGAATAAGAACCTTCCTGGTCAAAACCGTTTAATTTTCCGTTTTCAACCAGGAAGATTCCATCAACTTCTTCGCCTTCTTCGAACAGAATTTCTCCCGCGGGCAGCTCCACTTCAACCATTGCCTCGGCGATCACTGCCAGGTCTTCGTCAGGGAGAGCACTAAAGATAGCGCTCTCCCGCAGGAACTGTGTGGAACCATCGATCGAAGTCGGCATATTTTTCCTGTTAGTTTACTCAGTCAATTAAAGCTTCGCTGGTATCAATGGCAGGAGTCTCTGGAACAGAAACCGCCTCCCTGTGGCTTTGATCCACTGAGAAGCTCAATTCTGATTCACCTTCCTGCTTGCTGATATGCACAATATCACCGGATTTAAACTCTCCCTCCAGCAGCCTGATGGCAAGCTTACTTTCAACATACTTTTGCAAAGCTCGCTGCAGTGGGCGGGCACCGAAGAGCGGGTCATAACCCTGCTCAGCCAGCCAGGTCCGGGCGCTATCCTCGAATACCAGGTCAATGCCATATTCTCTCAGCCGACTGAGAATCTCCTTCACCTGCAGATCTACAATCTCGGCAACATCGTCTCTTGAAAGCGGGGCGAAGGTGATGATATCGTCGATCCTGTTCAGAAATTCGGGTCTAAAGGCGTCCTTAAGTGCCTTTTCGATCTTCTCCTGGGAGTCCTTGATCTCAGGAGAGTCATCTTCCTCAGCCAAAAAGCCCAGTGCGCCGCCTTTACGCACAAACTCGGTGCCCAGGTTGCTGGTCATGATCAAAACGGTGTTCTTGAAGTCCACCACCCTGCCCTGACCATCAGTCAGCCGACCGTCATCCAAAATCTGGAGCAATGCGTTCCAAACTTCTGGGTGCGCTTTTTCAATCTCGTCAAACAAAACCACGCGATACGGGCGCCGGCGCACTGCCTCGGTCAATTGACCACCCTCTTCGTAGCCAACGTATCCCGGAGGGGCACCAAAAAGGCGCGACGCAGTATGCTGTTCGCGGTATTCGCTCATAT
>JAAYZW010000103.1 GCA_012514645.1 Chloroflexota bacterium | reverse complement strand
TGTTATCGTTTGATCGTGAACTCACTTTCCAAAACAAGGTTCTGCAGGTAGATACTGGGCTTCAACCATTTGAAAGCCTCCACGTTCGCTCAACTGCACGCGATCGCCGGCTGCCTTTTTTACTCGACGAAAACCAGGATGAGCAGCTTGAGCGAGCGTTCGAGGTCCAGGCGATGGGGTTGGCTGGGCGTCTGCGCCATACCCGTTCAGAGAAGTTGTTGCTGGGGATCAGCGGTGGCGCCGACTCGTCCATGGCGCTCATGGTTTGTTGTCACGCACTCGACCTTGCGGGTATTCCTCGGGAAAACATGATTGTCGTATCCATGCCTGGACCAGGGAGTTCGGATAAGTCCCGGAAAAATTCTGACGACTTAACAAATCTGGCGGAGATAGAACCTTTGGTTATCCCAATCAAAGATGCCGTGCAGGCTCACCTCCTCAGCATTGGGCACGATGGAGAAACCGCTGACATTACTTTTGAAAACGCTTACGCGCGCGAGCGTACCCAGATTTTGATGAACCTTGCCAACCTGCACAGCGGACTGGTGGTGGGTACCGGCGATTTGTCTGAGATCGCGTTGGGCTGGTCGACCTACAATGGCGATCAAATGAGTATGTATAACGTCAACGCTGGCTTGCCCAAGACCGTCTTGCTGCGGCTGCTGGTCTGGGCAGGTGAAATGCTCTTTGGCAAAGCAGGCAAAAGCGTCGCACAAAATATTGCCAATACGCCTATTTCTGCTGAATTGAAACCGCTGGGTCCGGACGGTAACATCTCGCAAGCTACAGAGGATGTGCTCGGTCCATATCTTCTCCACGATTTTTTTCTCTGGCACGCAATTCACGAAAATCAAAACCCAGCTACTGTCTTTGATCTCGCCAGCGAGGTTTTCGCAGGAGAGTACGAACCAAAGTTTATACTGCAAACGCTACAGACTTTCAACCAGCGTTTCTTCCGGAACCAATTCAAGCGCACTGCCTCGCCTGATGGTCCACGCCTGTTTAGCCTGAGTCTCTCTGCCAGAGATGGCTGGCGCATGCCTGCTGATGCCAACGCGGCTTTGTGGCTGGAACAGCTCGATCATATAGACAAAAGACTTCAAACTGAGAGTGACCAATGAACAAAGAAGAAATCATGCTAATTTTCGGCACTTCTGCCGACCCGATTCACCAGGGGCATGTTGAATTGGTTGTCGATGCCACGAAAGCGCTTATAGAGCGCGGTTGGAAGGTGGCTGAGGTTGTGCTGATGCCGGTTTTCCGCCACCACAACATCAGTGACGGCGTAAAACGTTCGCTGACTCTGACTTTTGAGCACCGCTTCGCCATGTGCCAGATTGCCGCCGAGGAGATTCGCGTTTTGCTCGAGGGTCTCGTCCCTGAAGTCAGCGTGAGTGACCTGGAGCGTGAGTTGGTTTGGAAGATCAACCGACCAAACTTTACTGCAGAAACCATGGAGGTTTTGCGTAATCGGACCACACCGGATATCGAGCTTGCTTTTCTCATTGGAGCAGACAGCTTTGTCGGGGAGCAACCTGCTTTTGCGCAATGGTTTTGCTGGGAAAATCTGATAGAAGACGTCATGCTGGTGGTCAGCCCTCGCAAAGGTTTTGACCTAAACGAGCATTTTCTACAGCATATCACCGAATTGGGCGGCAGGATGGTCTACCTGCAAGAGATTGATGTGCTTGACATCTCTTCCAGCGAGATACGCGTCAGGCTCGAAGAAGGCGCTGACCCAGCAGCTCTGGCAGCAGAAGGGCTGCTTAGCCCCGAACTTGCTGCTTACCTGGCTGAAAATGACATAATCAACACCTGGAGGCAAATAGATTCTAAGTCACCAGTCCAGGTAGTCACAGAGAAGATCACCGCAGAAGACAATCTTGAAACCCGAATAGGCAAACATCTTTATGAGCAAAAATTCACCATCGGACTGGCAGAAAGCTGCACCGGTGGTTTGATTGGTCACCGCATCACCAACGTGCCAGGTTCTTCTGATTACTTTATGGGCAGCATTGTTTCCTACGCCTACCAGGCAAAGGTGAACCTGCTCGGCGTCAGCTGGGATACCCTCCAGAAACACGGTGCCGTCAGCCGCGCGACCGTGCT
>JAAYZW010000102.1 GCA_012514645.1 Chloroflexota bacterium | reverse complement strand
TGGGTCTCTCAGTGCAGACTCCTGATCCGTTTGCGCCACTGCGCCAGCACTTGCCCGAAAGAATTTCAACGCGGGTCGATTTTTTACGAAATTTGCGCAAAATTGAGTACTTCAGCCAGGTCTTCGGAAAAATCAATCTCCGCTGCTATCAAATCGAGGCAGCCAACGCGATTGTAGATTCCGTTCTAAAGCAGCAAGGGCTCTCGATCGTGGTCATGTTTCCGCGGCAATCCGGCAAAAACATGCTGCAGGCACAGCTGGAGGTCTACCTGATGGCGCTTTTGGGATCGAGCAGCGCCGAGATGGTCAAGCTTTCGCCGACTTACCAGCCGCAGAGCCTGAACGCAATGCGGCGGCTCGAAACCGCCCTTCAGGCAAATTGCCTGACCCACAACCAATGGCACAAGAGTGCCGGCAACCATTATCGCTTCAAAAACGCGCACCTGACCTTCCTCTCAGCCGCTCCCGGTTCAAACATCGTTGGCGCAACCGCCTCAACCCTATTGCAGCTGGACGAGGCGCAGGATATCGGCATCGAAAAATATGACAAACAAATTGCCCCGATGGCAGCCTCAACAAACGCCACCCGCGTTTTTTGGGGCACCGCCTGGACCGGTCAAACACTGCTTGCCCGCGAACTACGCGCTGCCAGACAAGCTGAAGCGCGCGATGGCGTCCGCCGTGTCTTCCAACTGGGTGCTGAACAAGTGCGCAGTGAGGTGCCGGCTTATGGTTATTTTGTGGACGAACAGGTGGCACGCCTGGGGCGCTCGCACCCAATGGTGCGCTCCCAATTCTTCAGCGAAGAAATCGACTTCGCCAGCGGTTTGTTTACCCCTGCCAGGCTGAGCCTGATGCAAGGCAACCACCCTGCCCAAGCTGCGCCAGAATCTGGCAAGCGTTACGCCATGCTGGTCGATCTGGCAGGCGAAGACGAGCAAGCCCGGCAGGAGGATTTTAGCAGCGGCTCCGGCGAAAATCTACAGAACCCCACCAGAGACGCTACCGCGGTGACGGTTGTTGAAGTCGACCTGAGCCTGATGGATGAGGTGTTGCCCGGAAAACCGCGCTTCCGCGTGGTGCAGCGCTACCTCTGGCAGGGCGAAAAGCACAGCACGATCTACCAACGGCTTTACCACCTGGCACAACATTGGCGAGCAGAAAAAATAGTGGTCGACGGCAGCGGGGTTGGCGCGGGTGTCTGTTCCTTCCTGCGAGACCGCCTGGGTGAGCGCGTGATTCCCCTGGTGTTCAACCGCCAGGTCAAATCGAAACTCGGTTGGGGTTTTTTGGCAGTGATCGACACCGGTCGCTTCCAGGATTTTCGTTCCACTCACAACAAATACAGCGAAACCGGTCAGGCAAACCCGCTTGCATGGCAAATGATGAACGAACAAGAGCGCTTGCAAGCCTTGTTCGAACGCCAGCTCCAGGCGGTTTCCTGTGAAACCAGCATTGGTCCGGAACGCTGGCTTAAGTGGTCGGTTCCAGAAGGTACGGCTGACCCGTTGGGCGGCTTACTGCATGACGATTTGGTAATTTCAGCGGCAATGACCGCAACTTTGGATGAACTGGAATGGCGGCTGGCGCTGCCCCCTCAGATTATCCAGGCAAAAGACCCACTCAAAGAAATGGACGGAGGATTTTAATGACCTATTTTACCCGCAACCAAGGTTACCCCTTTGGGGTTGATCTTTCCCAGCATAACGCCAGCTGGGATGGCAAGCGTATCCCTGATTTTAATCAATTCAAACGGCACGAACCGGAAGTTCAGTTCGTTGCCTTGCGTACCGGCATCTCCTGGGGTTACCGTGACAGTCAGTTTGCTCGTTATTTCACCGAGGCAAAACGAGTTGGCTTATGCATTATGCCCTATCATGTGCTCTACCCGGTGGCTGATGCCAGGCGCCAGATGGAGGCGTTCTTAAGTATTCTTGAAGGCGCCAACCTGGCAGAACTGCGCCTGGTGCTGGATGTTGAGCTGGCACAAGGGAAGACCCGCTGGCAGATTACCAATGTGCTCGCGCAGTCTTTGGAAGCGCTCAAACAAGCTACCGGACGCTACCCGATTGTCTATTCACGTGCCTTGTGGATAAACGAGAATCTGCAGGTTGAAGACTTGCCCCAGGTCGATTGGTGGCTGGCACAATACATCCGCAGCCTGGAATCCCCGCTTTATACAGCGGAATATCCCTGCCCGCCCTTGCTGCCAAGGGGTGTGAACAAGTGGCTGATCCACCAGACCACCCAGCGCGGTCCGGCAATTGGTGGAGTTGGGCACTACATGGATTTCAACCGCTGGAATGGCAGCCAGGAACAACTCTGGGCTTATTTTGGTCGGCAAAGAGCGCTGCCAACAAATTGTCCGATCGACAATTTACCCTGTGAGCGTGTGAAGGCAGAGATGGTACCAGCATGACCAGCCTGAGAGAAAGACTGCAAACCTGGCTGCTTAAAGACGAGCAGCAAGAACCTGCCCGCCTCAGCATGGCAATGCCCGAACGTGACAATAGTTTTTTCGTGGGTGCCCAAACCTATGGCAGACAACCGCGCGACCGCGACGCTTATGACCGCCAGAGCGTGCTGAACGACAGCCTGGATGCCTGGCGATTCAACCCGCTTGCCCGCCGCATCGTTGAATTAACCACGCAATATGCCACAGGAGGCGGGCTGACGGCTGTCTGTCAACACTCAGCCACCCAAAATTTTATCGACCTGTTTTGGGGTCACCGCCTCAACCGGATGGCAACCCGTATCAACGAGTTTTCGGATGAATTGTGCCTGAGTGGTAATCTCTTTTTATTGCTGAGCACCGATCAGAGCGGCATGAGCTACCTGCGGGTTTTGCCTTCCAGCGATGTTTTAGAAATTGAGTCCAGACAAAACGACATTGAGCAGGAGCTGGCTTATAAACTGCGCGCACCTGGCGATTCCGAGACTGTGCGCTACCCCGCTTACAATCCGCACAAAGACCAGCCGGATGCGCAAGCTCGGCTCGGGCATGTGGTTCTCCATTATGCAGTTAATCGTCCGAGCGGCTCGCAATGGGGCGAGGGCGACCTGACACCAATCCTTAAATGGTTGGCGCGCTATTCTGCCTGGCTGGAAGACAGGGTCAGGCTCAACCGCTTCCGCAATGCTTTTGTTTACGTTGTCAAAGCGCGTTTTGGCAGTGAGAGCGAACGCTCAGCACGCCAACTGCAACTGACTGCCAATCCGCCGGCGCCTGGATCGGTATTGGTCACCGACGAAGGCGAAGAATGGTCGGTGCTTGCACCGAAGCTGGAAGCACTGGACGCCTCCAGTGACGGGTTGGCGATTAAGAAGATGATCGCTGTGGGCGTAGGGCTGCCGCTGCATTTTTTGGCAGAGCCTGAATCTTCCACGAAGACCACTGCAGAGGCGGCTGGCAGTCCGACCTACCGGCGCCTGGGCGAACGGCAGCGCTTTATCTGCCTGATGGTCGAAGACATCCTGCGCGTAGTCGTAACCAGGCGGGCTTACTTTGACCCTTCTGTTGACCCGGCGGCTTTAATCCGGGTAGAGGGTGGCGACATCAGCGCACGCGACAATCGCGAACTGGCGCAAGCCGGGCAGCAAATTGCCCAGGTGGCTGCCGGGCTTTACGAGCACGGTCTGATCGATGAACGAGAAGTGCTCAGGTTGGTCTATCGCTTTGTCGGCGAACGCCAGCCAGAGGTTAAGGGCAATCAATAATGGAAATTTCCGATCTGGGCGTCACGCGTGGGGCGGGCGATCGATCGGTTTTCACTAAACAGGAGATTAAGAAGTGATGGAAGGAGTTTTATGACTGAAAAACGACAGCACCTGGCATTGGAAGTCACCCCGGTTGGCAGCGGTCAGTTCGAGATTCTGGCGATAACCGCCGGTGCAGCCAATGGCTGGGTTTTTCCCGCGCAAGTCTTGCGGGATTCACTCAGCCTGTGGGATGGGGTCAACTGTTTTGTTGATCACAGTCTCAAGGCACGCTCGGTACGTGATATCGCTGGCGTGCTGCGCAAGCCGGTTTGGGATGACGAAACCCAAGGTGTGCGCGCGGAACTGAGTGCTTTTGGTCCGTCTGCTGAGGTGTTGACTGATATCGGTCGCCAGGTCCTGGAGGAATCAAACGAAGCCGCGGTGAAGGTTGGCTTTTCGGCTGATGTCCTTTTCCAGGGGAAAGCCGGCAAAGTAGAGAAGATTTTGCGGATCTACTCTGTTGATCTGGTCTACAACCCTGCTCGCGGTGGGATTTTTCTGCGGGCGCTAAACCAACTCGGAATCAACCCAATCATGGAAGGAGAATTGAGAATGCCTATTCAAACTAACAAACTGAGCCAGGAGGAGACAGAATTCAGCCTGCAAAACGAAGCTGTGGTCGAGAGTAATAGTCTGGAAACACAACTTTCGGAGATGCGCCAGCTGCGCGAAGAAATGAGCGCTTTTCTGCTGGAGAGCAGCCTTTCGAACACCACCCTGCCGACAAGCCTCAAGAATAACATCCGAAAACAATTCCAAAACCGCAGCTTCGCGCCTGCCGAACTGCAAGGCGCTCTGCGGGAAGCCCACGCGCTGCTGAGCGACCTGGAATCAGGGCAAGTGGTCAAGGGTCCTGCCCGAATTGAGGGCATGATCGAGCCGGGTGAGCGCATCCAGGCGGCAGTTGATGACCTGTTTGGCGCTCCACGCGATAAAGCCTTGAACAATGCTTCGGTTGCCAAACTTTCGGGCATTCGTGAGCTCTACCTGACGCTGACCGGTGATTATGATCTGCATGGCGGTTATTTTCCACAACGTGCGCGGTTGGCGACCACTGCCGATTTCAGCGGTCTGGTGAAGAACAGCCTCAACAAATTGGTGAGCAATACCTGGGAAGAACTGGGCAAAGCCGGCTATGACTGGTGGAAAGACATTACTGTCCAAGAGCATTTCAACAGCCTGCACGATATCACTGGCACCCTGATCGGCACTGTCGGTGACCTGCCGATGATTGCTGAAGGCGCTGATTACCCGGAACTGCAGGTGGGTGACTCAGCCGAAACTGCCAGTTTTACCAAATACGGCGGTTACATCCCCCTGACGCTTGAACTAATTGATCGGGACGAAACCCGCAAGCTGCGCTCTTATGCCCGCGAGCTGGCTTCTGCTGGTATGCGCAAGATCTCCAGCCTGGTCGCGCAGATCTTCACCCTGAACGGCGGAACCGGACCGACCATGGCGGACGACGAATCGCTCTTTAACCAGGATCTGGTGACCAACAAGGGCGGGCATGGCAACCTGGGCGTTCTTGAACTCAACCCGACCAATTGGGATGTGGTCAGTTCGAGAGTTTACGCCCAGCCCATGCTGATCAAGAACCAGGCTGGGCTTTATGGGGTCGGACCGCAGATGGCGGTTAACCCCAAATACATCCTCGTTCCGCGCGCTTTGCAGAAAACCGCACTGGAAATTTGCACAGGCGCGTTGGTGCGCGAGGCTGACCACGTCTATGACAACGTCTTGAAAGGCAGCGCGGTGCCGTTGGTGGTACCGGAGTGGACTGACGCCAAAGACTGGGCAGCCGTGTGTGACCCCCGCGTGGCGCCAGCGATTTTCGTTGGCGAACGCTTTGGGCTTGCTCCTGAGATTTTTATTGCCGGCGATGAACTTTCTCCAGCGGTTTTCAGTAACGACGAACACCGCCTGAAAGTTCGCCACTATCTGGCTGTTTGGGTCAACGACTTCAGACCGCTGTTCAAAAACAACATTGCATAAGGAGTACCTATGGCTAAATTTACTATTTTGTTGAGTTCGCGCAAGTTTTGGGCTGCCCTGGTGGGCTTGATCTTCATGGTGATCAAAACTTGGAAACCTGATTTTCCGCTGGACGCTGAACAGCTTGCCGGCATCGTCGCGCTTTTGGTGACCTATATCCTGGGCACAGCCCTCGAAGACGGTTTGCGCGCCGATAAATAACTACGATTTCGGATTGCCCCCTCGTCAAAGGCGAGGGGGCAGGAGGTAAAAATGACAGACAAAGAAATAAAGCAAGTGGTCAGCCGACTGATGGGCAAGGACGTGCTCAGTTATCGCCTGAGGGACGATGGCTTTTTGGTGGTGATCAACAGCCAGGGTTGGAAGGTGACCTTTTCACCTTCAGAGGTGCAGAAAGCCCGCGCAAACGGAAAAAGAAAACCAAAGGTGACCGATGAGTAATTTGGCTGCATTGATAACCCGCCTGGAGAGCTTGTTTCTCGACCCGTACCAGCTGGCGTTGTCGGATAATTTGAAGCAGGAGGCTTTTCGTACCAGCCTGGCAGAGTTGAACAGTGTTTTGTGTGCCGATTTCCGACTGGAAGGTTTGGATGGCGCCAGCCAGTCCACACTGCCGGAAGATCATGTTCCTGCTTTGCTGCGCGAGGCTGCCGCCACAGTGCTGGAAGCGGTTTCGTTTCACAGCCGTTCCAGTTACAGCAATTTACCGGTCGAACATCCTGATATCACTGCCTGGGCGCGTTATCTGAGACAGGAACGCGACCAGATGTTAAACAAGCTGCGCCTGCGGTCGCTGACGCAATCTACTACCCCTGCCTGGGGCACCTGGGAGATGGAGGATGATTAACCTGGCGATCGGCAGGCTGGACTTGCCCGATGAGCAAGGCTGGCTGGCGCTTTCGGGCAGCGGTGTCATGGCAGGGTTGGTCGGTATGGAATACGACTTCCGCCCGGGTCAGGAAGAACACACACAGGAAAATATTAGCTTGCGTTTGAGTGGTTCGCGACCGCAGCTGGAAGCCTGGACGGGCAGGTTGGAAGCCTGTCAACTGCAAATCGAGGACCTATATTTGCGCCTGTGGAGCCAGCAGCGGCAGGAGTTTGGCTATGCCAAAATCCATCAGCTCTCGGTCGGAGTTCAGCCAAAACACCTGGAGTCACATGAAAAAGGATCGCTGGAACTGACACTCAAGCTCACGCGGGAAACGTTGTTTTTCAGCGCAGAGCAGCCCATTCCTCTATCCAATAGCTCCATGCCGCGGGTGGTGAACGGATTGGTGCTATATAACCACGATGACGCTGCTTTTGGGCACGATAACTGGTTTCGGGTCGACGCGAATGAACTTAACCTGGAGTATCCGCCATTGACCCGTTTTCAATTTGACAATACTTATAACGGAAAAGAACTTGGTGATTTTTGGATTGGGGGACTGACGAGCCGCCTGGGAGAGCCGCCGCCGAAAGCGACCTATGAGGCAGAAGCAGGCAGCGGCGGCACAGTCATAAATCACAACCAGGCTTCCGGCGGGAAGTATTGCCGATATCAGTGGAGTGGTGCCGGCTGGCACACACTGACAAGCTGGACTTTGGGAGCAATCGAGGTCAGCCAGTTTTCTGGCTCGACAGTGCTGCCGTTCGTGCGCTTTTTTAACCCCCCAGCAAGTTCTTCAATACAGCTCCGATTATTGATTGACCTCCAGGGCAAACGGGTCTTTGAAGGTCCGGTGACGCAGATTGCGCCTGGGAAGGGCATTGTGGGTCTCGACCGACTGCATTTGCCTTTGGGCGAGCTGCCGCTGAAGAGTGCCGCCATCCCGCATCAACTGATTTTACAAGCCAAACAAAACGAAGATGGTGAGCATTTGCTGCAGATTGATGACCTCCTGCTGCTTCCCCAGCAGCGCTTCGTTGGTTATCACTTTTTGAGCGGTTTGGAGACTTCAATGAGTCTGGTCGAAGATGAAAACACTGGCAAAAGCTGGAGTCTGGACGATGATCTCGAATTTAAAAGCCATACCCGCATTGGAACGGGTCTTGGTTTGCAGCCGAAACTGCCACAATATTTCTGGTGTTTTCAAAGCGACACAGACGGGCAGGCGCCGATTGATCGAACGCTCCGGGTCAGGGGTTGGTATCGCCGGCAATGGAGGTTGCCATGAGTTGGGCGGTGGAAGTGCTTGACCGTGATAATGGTCGTTTTTTGAATTCTCCGGAGATCTGTCAGCCGCTGAGCCTGAGTTGGGATGATTTTTCAGGTCCCGCAAGGGCTTTCGTGAGCTGTCCCTGTGACCACCTGGGGTTGGAAGACTGGCGTTTGCGGCTTGGTCAGGAAATCCGCGTATATGACCCGCAAGGCAGGCTGGCTTGGTGGGGCTACTTGCATGAAGTAATCCTGCGAGAGCATGATTTTCAGCATATAGTCAGCATGGGGACGGTTGCCAATCGGGTGGCTGTTCGATACAACGACCCAAATTCAACCTTAAAGGGTGAATATTTGCAGACCGATTGGTTGGATGAGCTGGAGAGTCAGTCGATTTATGGCATCAAAGAGCTTCTGATAAAGGCTGAGCATTCTTCGAAAAGTACGGCGGAATGGACCGCAGCAGTTTTACTTCACGATCGAGCCTTGCCGAAAATTGAATTAGGACCCAATCGAAAACCGGGCAGCGGTCGAACTTATCTATTGCAATGCCGCGGCTGGCTCGACACACTCAATTGGCGGGTTTGGCGTGGTGTGGCTTCGAGCGTTTCTCATACCCCCTCACAACTGGGCATTCAGCCGCTGGGTAATACACCGGCAAACAGGAAGGTTGTCCAGTCTTTCAGGCTGAAGGATGACCTGGGCATTAACAGCCTTGCGGTCAGAATTCGCAAACTACGCAACCCTTCAGATGCTTTGCGCATGAGCATACAGACCGATTTGTCCGGCGCACCCTCCGGGATGGAGCTCGGTGCCCAGGCGGTTGACGCAAACCAACTCAGCGCAGACGCTTATGGTTGGGTTGAGGCGCGATTGCCTGTGCCGGTCAATATGAACGCAGGAATTCCTTATTGGTTGGTTACGGAGCGCAGCGGGGCGATAAACCCGAGTGATTATTTCCTCCTGGCTGTTGATGAAAATGTTGGTTACCAGGATGGTCAACTGGCAATATATGACCAGTCGCTTTCTGGCTGGAAACCCCGCTCTCCAGAAGCAGACCTGCTCTTCCGGGTGAGTGGCGTGGTTGACCAGGTGGAGCATTTACTTGACGTGGTTGGGTATGGGGGTCAGTTTTTGCGCGGAGCGGAAACCGAAATTGATCAAAGTTTAGCCCTGCCGCCGGCTGATGACCAGGGGCAAACCTGTTTGCAGGTCATTCGAAATTTGCTCTTGCAGGGGAACGCGGTCATGCAGCCGCTATGTTCGGGGGTGGATACCAATCGCAGGTTCCAGGTTTGGAAACGTCCTGAGTCCGTTAGCGCGGCACTGCGGCTCGACCGACAAGGCAAGCTGCAAAATCGTTTTGGTCACCCTTTGGCGGCGCCCTGGCAGGCTGTTGGGCAATGGCTGCTTTCTGACGCGGCTGATCCGCTTTATCTTAACAACCTTTCATATGAGCCCATTGGAGGTAAGTTTACTTACAACCGCAAAATTGAATGAACCAGTAGTTGCCACATTAGCGGGTGGGCAGACTGGCTTCACCCGCTATTTGTTTTAATGTGAAAAAAGCGAAGGTTTCTTGCCCTAAAAAAGTGCAACAACAATATATACATGAGTGTAAGGGGAGGTCCTAATCGTGAGCGCTCAATTACGGCTTACATAGTCAGACCTCCCCAGCTAACGTTCTGAACCCATCCCAGTTGTTGCGATAGCATTGCAGTAGACTCAAATTCGGAGTCCGAATAACCCTGCATTCTGTATTTTATTCCTAAAAAACTTCCATATCTGGAATTGCTTTATCATTATCACTTTGCTTTTACAACAAAGGGGCTGGGATTCTAATTCGGATATAATGATAAGGATAAACCAATAAAATTATTCAACGAATTGTGCATTTTGACATGCAAACGAAGGAAATTATGAAAAAAATAAGGATAGTAAGTGATTCTTCAGCATACATCCCCAAGGAATTGGTGGAACAATATGACCTGTCAATTCTGCCTTTGACGGTAAACTGGCAAGGAAAATCCTTTTACGATGGAATTGATATCCAGGCAAACGAATTTTACGAGCAACTGGCAGTCTCAAAAGAGATGGCAACCACCAGCCAGGTGACTGTTGGGCAGTTTTTGGAGACCTTTGGCAGACTGCTTGATGACGGTAATGATGTGCTTTACCTGGGAATTTCCAAAGGGTTATCCGCAACGTATGATTCTGCCGTTCAGGCTAAAAAAGAACTGGGCGACCCCGAGAATTTGGTCGTGATGGATACCAGGCTCGTCTCGATGGCACTGACATTGATGGTGCTTGAAGTCGCCCGAGCAGCAGAGAACGGCGCCAGCCTGGAGGAATGCTACCAGTTAGCCCAGGATGCCTATTCGCGAATTGGTGTCTATTTTACGGTTAACACGCTCGAATATTTGCACCGCGGTGGGCGCATTAACACCGCCAAACGCTTGCTCGGTTCAGCATTGGACCTGAAGCCAATCATGATGATCCGCGACGGTAAGATCGAGTTGGTTGAAAGTGTGCGCTCTCAGAAGAAAGCCCTTATCCGCATGGTCGAACTTATCGAAAAAGACATTGACGGGCGCTCACCGGTGCGCGTTGGTCCGTTCCATGCCTTGGCGTTTGACGAAATGCTCTCGATGGAAGAGTTGGCACTCAAGCGCCTGCAGCCGATTGAGGTGATCCGTTCTGAAGTCAGCCCGGTGATTGGCAGCCATGTCGGTCCCGGCACGGTCTCGATGGCTTATATTGTAGACAAGTAAATATTAAATTTCCTCCTTTTGGGAGCACTCCTACCGGGCAGAATTTTGCCTGGTTGCTGTTCGTGTCGATTTCATTTAAGAGCGGGTAACTTGTGAACTGCACCCCAAAAGTTGGACAATAAATCCAACCGAGGAGGTGCAGTTTTTATGACAAAATTCAATATAGAAGAAAAGCGAAAAGCAGTTGAAAGGGTCAATGAGGGGTTTAGCATAAGGCA
>JAAYZW010000101.1 GCA_012514645.1 Chloroflexota bacterium | reverse complement strand
GGGGCGGGTATTTGTCACCGATCCTGACCGAGGGAGAGTGATCGTATTTGACTCGGAAGGCAATTTTGAGTTTATCTGGGGCGGATTTGACAACAGCTACATCATGAATGTGATCAGCGGTGTCACAATCGGGCAGGATGGCTCGGTTTGGGTGTCTGATGCCTTGAGTAATACGTTGTTGAAATTTTTAGTTCCATAAGGAAGCAGAGATTACGCTTGGGATTGACCTTTGTAGATATCCCGTCATGGTCAAAAAAGTGTAATCGCAAGTCTCGGAAGCAGAAATTATGCAATAGTCTCGCGATGCACGCCAATAGCTAAACGCTGCAAGTGAGGTTGCCGTAAGAGTGAGCCCGCCGATATCTTTGACTTACCAGTTTCTGGCGAGCTCATTACGACCTGCATTCGAATTTTCAAGAACCCAACCCTGCGAAATTGCTATTTAAGCAAGGGAAGCAGGTTTTTGGTTTGGTGGTAAAGGCTGCGATAGACGCGGTAAAGCCTTTGGTAGCGCTCTGAATCAGCGTGGCTGGGGGTCAGGTGCAGGGCATCGTGGTCCCAGATTTTCGCCTGTGAGGCGTCTTTGTACAGTCCAATCCCGATTCCAGCCAGGATCGCGTCACCATAAGCCGCCCCAGAAATACCCTGCGGGACGCGGACTTCGACTTCAGCGATTTCAGAGATGATCTGCATCCAGCCCAGGTTCTTTGAGCCACCACCCACAGCATTGATCAGGTTGACCTGGATGCCTTCCTGGGCAAGCTTTTCGAGGTTATGGCGGATTCCATAGCCAACAGATTCGAGCAGAGCGCGATAAAGATCCGCCTGGGTGTGCCGCAGTGTCAGCCCAAAAAAGGCGCCTTTGGCGATTGGGTCGTTCACAGGGGTGCGTTCGCCTTCGAAATACGGCAGGGCAACCAAATTATTAGCACCGGGGTTCGACATGCTTAAGAACTCAGTCATCTGCGCGTAAGGGTTTTCATCCGGCATGTCTGGAGAAGGCTTGAAAATGTTCTCCAGGAACCATTTGGTCATGCTTCCAACTGTTGCCATCCCGCCAACCACAGCAAACTGGTTGGGGAAAAGCCAGTTGAGCCCCCAGAAAGTCTTCGAGCGAGTATAGTTGTCAGTCAGGGCGATGATGGAGTTGCTGCTTGCAAACATGCCCATGGTTTCACCAACCTGCGAGTTACCGATACTGACCGCTTCGGCTGCCGCATCGATCGTCCCGCCAATCACAGGTGTTCCCTGGGCTAAACCGGTGATCAGGGCAGCGTTCGGGGTAACACCGCCAATAATCTCGGTCGTCCAGTATTTTTGGGGTAGTTTATCAATCGGGTTGATTCCTGCAGTAGTTTGATCGATCCACTGACGATTTTCCACTTCGATAATCGGTGAGTAAGTTGAGGCGGAATAGTTGTCGATTGACGCTATGCCAGTCAGCCGGGCGACGATAAAGTTTTGGCTGGTCAGGAACCAGCGGGCATTGTCATAGACATCTGGTTCGTTATTCGCAAGCCACAAAATTTTCGGCGCAAGCGAGGATGAGTCCAGGCTGCTGCCTGAACGCCTGAAGACTTCTTCTTCACCCAATTCAAACAAGTATTGATCAACTTCGGCAGTCGCCCTGGTATCAATTCCATACAAAATTGCCGGTCGCAGTGGGTTGAAATCTTCGTCCACCGGCAAAACGCAGGGACCAATACCTGAGACGCCTACGCCCAGGATATCGAGGGGGTTGACTTCTGATTCCTGCAGCAATTCACGGGTAATCTGGACAAATTCGCCCCACCAAATTTCTTCGGCGTCTTGTTCCACCCAGCCTGGATATGGCAGGGAGGCACCATGCATAATTGATGCTTGCGCGAAAACGGTTCCAGTATCGGCTTCGATCAAGACCCCTTTGGAAGAGCCTGTGCCAATATCGACTCCAAGCAAATATTTTGTCATAATAACCTCCTTAATAAAAACAGATTGCTGGCAAGACCACAATCTGTTTTTTTAGCCTTGTATTACCCCTGGATCACTTTCACGAACCTTTCAGTGATCTCTTTCGGGCGGGTGACCGCGCCGCCCACCACCACCCCGATCGCGCCGTATTCAAGGGCTTGCTTAACCTGGTGGGGAAAATGGTACCGCCCTTCGGCAAAAACAGGGATCGAGAGACGCGAGCTTATTTCGCGTACGAGCTCGATATCGGGACCTTCCAGTTGGGGGGTGTAATCGGTATAGCCCGAAAGCGTGGTTGAGACCACGTCGGCACCTATTATCATCGCAGCTTCTGCTTCTTCAAAGCTGGAGATATCCGCCATGACAAGGCAATCGGTTCGCTCATGGATTTTGCGAATCAACTCAGGCACATCATCCTCAGGGTGGACCCTGAAAGTAGCATCAATGGCAATTACATCAGCACCAGCTTCAGCGATTGCCAGGGCATGCCCGATTGTGGCGGTGATGATTACCGGTGTACCCGGGAAGACCACTTTATAAAGCCCGATCAAGGGCACATCGGGACCAATAGCACTACGAATCGCCCTGACATCAACGGGCGAGTTCGCGCGAATTCCTTTAGCACCGCCGCGAAGGGCTGAGATTGCCATTTTTGCCATGATGTCTGACCCAAACAAGGCTTCTTCAGGAGTTGCCTGGCAGGAGACGATTAGCTGTCCGCTCACCTT
>JAAYZW010000100.1 GCA_012514645.1 Chloroflexota bacterium | reverse complement strand
TTGACCCAAATTCAGGCAGGAGATATTGACATCTACGCTGAAGGTCTCGCACCAGCATTCGCACAGGAAGTCAGGGACTCTGGATTAAAATACTCCACATCACAGGGTACCTACTATGGTGTTCTGTTCAATCCTGCTATATGTAATGATGGCACCTTCAACCCATGGAGCAATCGGAAAATTCGCGAAGCCTTCAACTGGCTGACCGATCGTAACTATTTTGCCCAGGAAATCTTCAGCGGTGGCGGCAAGGCAAAGTTCTTCCCCATCACTACCGAATGGCCAGATTATGCTGACCTGGCAGACACGGTTCGCAAGCTGGAAAGTTACTATGCCTTCGACCTCGATAAGGCAAGGGAAGTCATAACCGAAGAGATGGAAGGCATGGGCGCGGAGCTTGTTGACGGTGCCTGGACCTATGATGGTGACCCGGTTGAGATCACGTTCCTTATTCGTGACGATGCTGCCCGTACCGCCATGGGTGACTGGACTGCTGACCGCCTGGAAGAGCTTGGCTTTACCACGATTGATCGTCAATACAAGAATGGTTCTGAAGCATCCGCGGTCTGGATCGGCGGCGACCCCAAGGCATGTGAATGGGATCTCTACACTGCTGGCTGGGGCGCTTCTGTTATCGACCGAGATCAGGGAAACATCTTCCAGGAAATGTACCTGCCCACTTCACAGCAAGGTATAACGGTGTGGTTTGAAAACGACGCCGATCCTGAATACCAGGAACTTGGCGATCGTCTCTACAACGCTGATTACTCCACCGTCGAAGAACGCAAAGAGATGATGGCTCGCGCGCTTGAGCTTGCTTTGCAAGACTCCTTCCACATGTGGTGGATCGACTCTTCTGAGTTCACCCCTTACCGCACCGACCTGCTAGCAGTCGCGGACCTGGCTGCTGGAGTTCAGGGCGCCCAGGTTGCACCTCACACACTCCGCTATGAAGGCGTCGAGGGTGGATCTGTAAAATGGGCACAGCAAGATCTCTTTGCTGAACCTTACAACCCGATCGCTGGTACCAACTGGACCTTTGACCAGGCTGTTATTCGTGCCACCCAGTCGGGCGATGTACTTTATGACCCCTATACCGGTCTTGTGCACGGACTTCGCCTCGAAAGCGCTGACATTACAATGCAAACTGGTTTACCCGTTGGCAAATCCCTTGATTGGGTCTCCCTTGATTTCGCAGACGAAATTGTGGTTCCTGATGACGCTTTTGTGGATTGGGATGGTGCCAACCAGGTCTTCCTGACTGCTGAAGAAGCAGGGCTCACCGGACTGACCGCCAAACGCAAGTCAGTTGCTGTCTATCCTGCCGATTTGTTTGAAACTGTCAGATGGCATGATGGAACAAGCATATCCATGGCCGACATGATGATGAGCTGGATTCTCAACTTTGATCGCGCGAATGAAGAAAGCGCCATCTATGACACGCAGGCAGTTCCGATTTACACAGTGTTCAGAGATAGTTTCAAGGGTTTCAAGATCGTATCAACTGATCCCCTGACCGTCGAATACTATAGTGACAGCTACTCTCAGGATGCTGAGCTGAATGCATTCGGACTCTGGCCCACATGGACTTCAGGCGAATTGTCCTTCGCCCAGGCAGCAGTTGCAAATGCAGCAGAAGCCGCTGGTGAATTGGCTTACTCATCAAATAAAGCTACTGCAGAGGAAATTGAACAAACCAGTTTCATCGGCGGACCAAGCCTTGAAATTCTGTTGAAGTACCTGGATCAATTGATCGCTGATCAAACCATCCCCTACGAAGCCACTCTCGGTCAGTACATCACTGCCGAAGAGGCTGTTGCCCGCTATGAAGCCCTGAAAGCCTGGTATGAAGATAAGGGTCACTTCTGGCAAGGCACCGGTGCCTACTATCTTGATCAGGTCTTCCTGACCGAGAAATCCGCGGTTGTTCGCCAGAATGCCGACTATGTCGATCTTGCCGATCGCTGGGATATGTTTGCAACACCCATGATTGCTGTGGCTGAAATCGATGGGCCTGGACAGGTACAACTTGGCGCAGACGCCACCTTCGATGTGTATGTAACCTTCGAAGATGAAGCTTATCCCGCCCATGACATCAAGATCGTGAAATTCCTGCTATACAATGCAGCAAACGAACTGGTTGTAATCGGTGAAGCCGAACTGGTAGAAGATGGTTACTATGTTGTCGAACTGACCGGTGACGACATAACTGCTCTTGGAGCTGGCGCAAGCAAGCTTGAGATCGCTGTTGTCCCGATCACAGTTAGCCAACCGAGCTTCACTTCGGTCGAGTTTGTGATCACCCAATAATTTTGATTTGAACAATTAGTAAGGAGGGGCAAGTTAACACTAACTTGCCCCTTTGTTACAAAAGAGAGCGATGCTATGACCACTGAGACAAACATCGAAATTGCAAATTTAAATAGAACAGCAAGAATAAATACTGTAAAGCGACTGGGTAAGTTTTTAGTATTAAAGATTGCGATGCTCTTCATTACCATTGTTGTGGGCATCTACATCACCATTCTTATTGCCAACATGGGCGGTTATGTTGATACGATCATGCGCAACTCCATCCGCGAAAGAGTCAATCAGGAAGTATCTGCGATGACGGCGAGCAAACCGATGAGCACTGAAAACCGGGCTGAACTGGTTAATCAAATGATCGCGCTGGAAGAAGAACGAATGGGGCTGAATACCCCGTTTGTCGTTCGATCATTCCGGTTTCTGGGGAACGCCCTTACGTTGAACCTTGGCCGTGCAGTTCACATGGTGAGTGATCATGGTTCCAGGGCAGTGAGAAACATTATCCTCGAACGATTGCCAGCAACGCTCTTATTGACGGGGGTGTCCCAGCTGGTCCTGTTTTTTTCCACAGTATTCCTGGCATTGATGCTCTCCAGGCATTATGGCAGTTTTTGGGACAAGCTGATCATTACGCTTTCTCCAACGTCGTCAGCTCCGCCGTGGTTTTATGGCATCTTCCTGATTCTCTTGTTTGCGGCGGTGCTCAAAATACTTCCTTTTAGTGGCATGGTTTCTGCGCCACCACCAAAAGAAACCGGAGCCTACATTCTGGACATTCTAAAGCACTTAATTCTCCCAGCAAGTTCGCTGATTCTTTCATCATTCTTTATCAGCATTTATAACTGGAGAACTTTCTTCCTCATTTATTCAAGTGAAGATTACGTGGACATGGCTAAGGCGAAAGGGCTGCCTTCACGAGACATTGAACGACGATATATTTTACGTCCAACTTTGCCAACAATTATCACAAATTTCGCGCTCATCATTATCGGCTTATTCACAGGAGCAACGATCACCGAGACAGTGTTCCTATGGCCCGGCTTGGGGAGGACGATTTTCCGGGCAATCAGTCTGTATGACACGCCGGTGATTGTTGGCACCACTATCATCTATGCTTACTTGCTTGCCTTCACAGTGTTTTTCCTCGATTTTATTTACGCGATCGTGGACCCAAGAGTCAAGGTGGGCGGGGGGAACAATTAAAATGAAAAATATTAGGAATTCTCTTAAAGAAATTTCAAAATATCCCTCAGCAATATTCGGCATGATCATCATTTTGTTGTTGGTAGCACTGGCAATATATGCAGTCTTCACCATTCCTTATGGTGAAGCGGTGCGACTATGGAGAGGCGGAGAGGATACGGTTTATCGCAACCCCAAAAATGTACCGCCGTCGTGGTTTAATAATTTTACCGATAAAAGTCTGCCAATCTCAGTGGCGGTGGTTGCAGGAGAGGATGAAGAATTCACAAAGGTGGTCACTCCTGGGGTGGAAGGTTCATCGATTGAATATGAATATAGTTTTGATTTTCAATACGACGAGTATCCGCAGGAACTTTTCCTTTACATACAGGCGGATTACCAGGTGAAGAACCCGTTCATTTCTATCACGCTTGAGACTCCTGGGGGTGAAGAGATCAGAATCTCAGATTTTGGCACCTCAGCCAGGCAGACCTATCGTTTTTCTCAAGACGACAGATTGGAAACCCGTCTCAGGCGACTCCATGGCAGAGAAGTCTTGCCTATTCATGGACTTTTCTCTGTGCCCGAGTCAGATCCGTTGGAGATTAACAAGGGTGTCTACACACTGAAGGTGCTGGCATCAACATTTGAGGAAAATTCTGATGTGCGCATTGAGTTTGTAAGCCATGGTTTGGTCTTTGGATTGTTTGGGACCGACCATATGCGCCGCGATCTGACCACTGCCATTCTGTGGGGAGCCCCAATCGCGCTGGCATTCGGATTGCTGGCAGCTGCCACGACCTCGGTCCTGTCCATGTTAATTGCGGCTATCGGAGCCTGGTTTGGAGGTTGGGTCGATGAATTGATTCAAAGGATCACCGAAGTAAACCTGGTTCTTCCATTCTTTTCGGTTTTGATCATGGTCGGCACTTTCTATTCGCGCAGTATTTGGGTGATTCTTGGAGTGACGATTGCACTCTCAATCTTTACGGGGGCGATCAAGACCAATCGAGCGATCTTTTTGCAGGTAAAGGAATCAACATATATTGAAGCCGCCAGAGCCTATGGGGCGAGCAACTCCCGGATAATCGTGAGATATTTGGTTCCCAGGATCATCCCCATGCTTATCCCTGGTCTTGTTTCTGCTGTCCCAAGCTACGTATTCCTTGAAGCCTCACTGGCATTGCTCGGGTTGGGCGACCCTACTTTGCCCACATGGGGTAAAGTGATCAACGATGCCTACACAAACGGTGCGCTCTATCGTGGTCAGTTTTATTGGATTTTGGAACCTGCAGTATTATTGATGATCACCGGTCTGGGATTCGCGATGTTAGGATTTGCACTCGATCGAATTTTCAACCCAAGACTGCGAGGTATGTAGAAATGACTCAGGAAAACGTAATTAGTATTAAAGATCTCAAGCTTCACTTCACGACCACCAAGGGTACAGTTCAAGCTGTGGATGGGGTTGACTTTGACCTGAAGCCCACAAAAGCTGTGGTGGTTGTCGGTGAATCTGGCTGTGGGAAAACCTCCCTGGCAAAAGCAGTATTACGCTTGCTGCCCAGGAATGCAGGTCAGTATTCAGGAAAAATCTGGCTGCGGGATATCGAAACAATGAGCCTGTCGGATGAGGAATATAGAAAACAAATTCGCTGGATTAAAATGTCGATGGTTCCACAGGCAGCGATGAACTCCTTGAATCCCGTGCTGCGTGTAGGAGAGCAAGTTGCCGAACCGATGCTGGTCCACGCTGGTGTCGATAAAGAAGCAGCTCTGGAGCAAGCCGCCAAGATGTTCCAGAACGTGGGCGTACCAGTGGATTTCTTGAACCGTTATCCCTTTGAGCTTTCTGGTGGAATGCGACAGCGCGTAGCAATTGCGATGGCATTGGTTACTGCACCTGAGCTGGTAATCCTCGATGAACCCACCTCTGCCCTGGATGTTTTGACGCAGGCAAACATCTTCAACCTTCTGAAAGAGATTAAGAACGGATTGGAGACCAGCTTTATCCTGATTACTCACGACATCTCCACATCGTCAGAGCTGGCAGACATCGTGGCAGTTATGTATGCCGGGCAAATTGTTGAGGTGGGCGAGTCACACCGCTTCTTCAGCAAACCAAGACATCCATATTCCATTAAACTGATGGCAAGCGTGCCCAGGTTACGGTCACGCGCAGAACCAGATTTCATCGTGGGGAGACCCCCCTCACTGATCAACCCACCAACCGGCTGCCGTTTCGCGCAGCGCTGTCCATCCAGATTTGAAAAATGTGTTAACGAACCGCCTATCTATCGGTTTGGGGACGATTGGGTGAAATGTTGGCTTTACGAAGGTAAAGGTGAAATCAAATGACGCAAGAAGAATTGACAATCAAAAATACAACAGACTCATCTGAAAATATCCTTGTGCTCGATGACCTGAAGGTCTATTTCGTACTGAAGAAATATGGTTTTCAACACGCTGGTTATGTTCATGCAGTCGATGGGGTAAACCTGCATTTGAAGCGCGGCGAAACCATCGCGATTGTGGGTGAGAGCGGCAGCGGAAAAACCAGCCTGATGAGAACCATCCTCCGCCTCAACGTTCCCACCGGCGGTACGGTCACCTTTGACGGTGATGTTGTCAATGATTTGAGCCCTGTTGAATTAAAGGCTTTCCGTCAAAAAGTTGGTTATGTCCAGCAGGACCCCTACGGCGCAATGCCGCCATTTATGAATGTCCAGACTATTCTTGAGGAACCGTTAAAAATTGCTGGAATCAAAGACAAAGCTGAACGTCGTCGACGCGTTATCCAGGTGATGGATGAAGTCAAAATGACCCCGGTCGAGGACTTTTTAACCAAATTCCCTCATCAACTTTCCGGAGGTCAGCAGCAGCGCATTGTCATCGCGAGGGCTATGATCCTCGACCCGGTTTTGCTGGTTGCTGACGAGCCGGTTTCCATGCTGGATGCCTCAGTTCGGGTTGAAATTCTGAAACTGCTGCGCAATTTACAGGCAACACACAACCTGGCAGTAATCTACATCACGCATGACCTGGCGACAGTCAGATACTTTTCGGAATACATCTACGTGATGTACGCCGGGCAGATCATTGAAAAAGCACCCGAATCGGAATTGATCGATAACACTGCCCACCCATATACTCACGCGCTGCTGGCTGCTACTTCCGATCCTGACCCGAAAAATGTGGATGAGATGCAGGATGTTCCCCCTGGCGAACCGCCCAGCCTGGTGAACCCACCCCAGGGCTGCCGGTTCCATCCACGCTGCCCTCATATGATGCCCGGACTGTGTGATGTTGAGGTGCCGCCAGAGTTTGACCTTAAAAACGATCACTTGGTTTCTTGCTGGTTGTTTAGAGAACATGAAATCGCCAACGAGAGATCCTAAACCGCTGCGATTGCCGACTGATCCGAAGACTCTGATCTGGGTTGGAGTGGTGATGCTCGTGCTGGGTGTAGCCTTGCCGCTTCTGATGGTCGCGAAGCTCATCCCTTCCACCTACTTCCTCACTTTTATCAGCTATGCGTTTCAGCTGGTCGGGATGGTCGCTTCGACGATAGGCATTTTTAGCATTGTCAAAGTCAAACGAGATACGCTAAAGGCGCAGGATCGGAATAATATTTTCCACGAACCACCTCACCCTGACGAGGAATAAGGCTGAATGACTGAAGAAAAGACACCCCACCAGGTGTCTTTTTTTCATACGGAAATGCTCGCTTTCTTCGGATTGCGATGGTTTTGTCGTAGAGCTGATCTGCCGCGGTCACGCGGGACGGCAGGGCAACCGCCGCTGCTATTCCGTCTTAAAAAAGAGCATGCCTAAGGCAAGGAAAACGATAGCAAAGCCCATCAATATTCCAATCGTCGGCAGGATCTGCTCAAAAGGTTTGTTGCTGATCAGGATATCTTTCAACCCCTGCATACCCCAATAAGTCGGGAAGATCTTAGCCGCGTTTTGCATCACTTTCGGGAAAAGTTCAATCGGGAACCAGGCACCAGAAAGCAGCGCGAAGGTCATGCCAATTGTTGTGGCAATCCCTCCTGCCTGGCTTTCGGTTCTGACCAAACTTCCCAAAAACGCGCCCAGACCAGCAGAGGCAAACGAAAACGCCAGCATCAACAGGAAAGTGAGCAATGGTCGGTCGAGCCAGGGCGTTTTCCAGACCAGTGCGCCAAAAAACATTAGAATGGCGATCTGTGCAAGCGCGATTAAAACATATCCAAGAATTGTGGCTGCAAAATAAGTCAGGCGCGAAGTTGGTGTCGTTAAGAAGCGTTTCAATGTGCCTCGCTCGCGCTCAAATGCCATTGCTCCAGCCAAGCCAAGCAGTGTCATAAACACCCAGGTGATCAATTGCCCGGCGGAAGAACTTGCGGCAGGGTCGTAAACAACCTCTTCACCAGACTGACTGACAGTCTCGGTGAGCCTGGAGGGCGCCTCGGCAACTTCAAGCTGAATTTCCGGCAGCATCTGTTCTGCCAGGTTTTCCAGCTGTGTTGTGGTGACCTCTGGGTGGAGGGCTTGATAAGACTGCAAGACGCTATCAACCTTCGCATGCACGCCGGTTAGTTTAGTCAGCGCCAGCTGTAGCTCCTGGTAGATAATCTGGCTGTTCGTGCGGTTTGGCTGTTGGTAAAGCTGGGCAGCAAGGTTGCCCTGCAGCATGGTTTCGCGGTTGAAATCTGGAGGGATAACGAGATAGGTATCCATCCGCCCTTCGCCAAACTCCTCCCTGGCTTCAGCAAGCTCGACAGCTTGCAGGGAAAAGGTATCATCATCTGCCAAAAGCTCAAGTAGGCTCGCAGAAAGCGGAGACTGGGCACGGTCGACATAATTGAGAACGATCGTCGTGCTACTAAACCCGCCAGTGGTCGCAGCCAGTATCGATGTGAATATGATCGGTAACACGACAAAAAAGATCAGTGTGACAGGTGAAGAGAAATAGAGCTTAACATCTTTTTTGATAATGTTGATAATTTTGCCCATAATCAACCTCCCACCTGGATTACGTTTCGGCGAAAGAAGAACGATGCCAGGATGAGCAGCACCGTACCCATGATTAAGAGTGCCAGCAGGATACTTCCCAAGTTTGCGAGGGTGCCGCCCGCAGCAAGAATCGTAAAACCCTCACTGCCCCAGGCATTTGGCGAAATTCTGGCAATCGTTTTCAACCACTCAGGCAACGCAGTCATCGGCAAAAAGCCGCCACCCAGCATGCCAAAAAGCAGCGCTATCGTGGTGCCTGCGTTCGAAACCTGGGAAGGGGTTTTGAAGAAGCTGGTCAGCAACATTCCCCAGCCCAGCGCTCCATAGGCGACAAAGGCTATCAACACCAGCACCGCCAGCCAGTTGCCCCAGTTGAGCCCGAAAAGCAGAGCGGAGGTCAGAACAAGAATCAAGACCTGGGCGACACCACGCAGATAAATTCCAAAAGACTTGCCAAGGATAATCTGATAACTGCTTGTGGGGCTCACCAGGTTGCGCTGCAAGGTAAATTTTCGGCGTTCCAACAGGAAGGAAACGCCGCCGGAAGTGACATTAAACATCAGGAACATCAACGCCATACCTGGCGCTATCAGAGCCAATAAACTGACATCCTGCCGTTCAGCTGCGCTATCGTTGACGATCAGCTGGTAACCAACACCGTTTTCAGACCCCATAAGTTTGGGCAGTAAAGAATCCAGAAAAACTGGCACTTCTTCGGGGCTGATCAAACCATTAGAAAACAATTTGTCGAGAGGGATTGAAACACTCGCTGCTGAGGAATCCAGTTCGTAAATGAAAGTTTCCAGTACGGCCCGAATGATACCGACAGAATACGTCGATTCACCGTCTGTATATAACTGCAGTTGACTCACATTTCCAGGAAGAGACACGCCCTTCTGCGGAATGACGCTGCTGCTAAACCCCTCTGGAATCAGTAAAGCCGCGACCGCGCTTCTATTATCCACCAACTGTCGGGCAAGCTCAAAATCCGTCTGCAAAATCGAGTTAATCAACTCGTCCAACCCTTCAGATTGAAAAACTTCTACAAGGGCAATGCCCAGATCGCCTTTATCGGCATTAGTGATCACTAAGGGGATGTTGGAAAGCCCGGTATCACCCGAACTGAACGCGCCCGTGATGGCAGCCATTCCCAGGGTGAGTAAAAATGGTGCCAACAGGTATAAAACCAGCGCCATCTGATCGCGAATGATCAGCTTGAGGTCTTTGCGTGCTATTTGCCAAATTTTACGCATGATATCAATCTCTTAGGGCGCGACCGGTCAGGTGCAGGAAGACTGTTTCGAGGTTTGGTTCGATAATCTTGATCGACTTGATGCGGGCGCCAGCCCGCCCAGCCTGGGTGATGATCGGGGCGAGGCTATGTTCTGCATCTTTGGTAATCAGGGTCAGCCCGTCTGCTTCCACCATGACCTTGGAGATTTCCCCGAAACCTTCCAGTTGTGAAGCGATCGAAGGCAAGTCGTCCGTTGGGTCCGTTTCTATGCGGATCGAGTCGTTCTCACCGACTTGTCGGGTTAGCTCATCCTGGGTTCCAATCGCAATCAACTTGCCCTGGTCGATGATGCCAACCCGGTCAGACAACTCCTGGGCTTCCTCCATGTAATGCGTGGTATAGAAAATAGACATACCCTGCTGGTTAAGCTCTTTGACCATGTCCAGGATCATGCGCCTGGATTGCGGGTCAATCCCGACCGTTGGTTCGTCCATGAAAAGCAGTTTTGGCTTGTGCAGCAGTCCAGCGGCAATGTTGATCCGGCGTTTCATCCCCCCGGAAAAGGTCTTGATGCGGTCTCTGGCGCGGTCGGTCAGGTCAATAATTCCGAGGACTTCATGTACACGTTGGCTGAGCTCTTGCCCGTTCAGATCATTGAGTCTTCCCCAGTAAAACAAGTTTTCGAGGGCGGTAAGGTCGTCATACAGGGCTATTTCCTGTGGAACGATGCCGATATACTTGCGCACCTGCATATTATCCTTGAGAATAGAATAGCCATTGATCAGGGCATCGCCGCTGGAAGGGGCAAGCAAGGTCGAAAGCATGGAGATCGTTGTGGTCTTGCCGGCGCCATTCGGACCGAGCAGGCTGAAGATTTCACCATCCTGGATGTCGAACGAGACATCATCAACGGCTGCCAGGTCTCCATAATTTTTAGTAAGGTTGTTCGCTTGTAATATAGATGCCATCAGCTCGTCTCCTTGTAATTATGACAAATGCAAGTATAACGAGCAAATAATCCGAAACTATTGTATGTATACAGGCGTGAAAGCGTAAGAAAATTTTTCTGGATATGTTGCGTTACTCGTTGCGGTAGAGTGCTTCGTTGAGCATGTCTGATATTGCCCAATAGTTCGGCATTAACACCCAGGCGCCTTCGTAGGTAATCCAGTTTGTGACCATCTCGTTGCTAACTGAAAAACGTCTGATATTATCTGGATTCATCAAAGGTTTTGCCATTGGTAAAAGGGAGATCACCTGGGTCATGGGAATATTGGTGTCAATATATTCACGGTAGAGACCATAAAGTTCCGGAACTTTGGCAAGCATGTTCAGATTGACCGCCTTTTTGAAAATCGCCATAACCACTTCCTGCGCGCGGCGGTTACGATCAAAATCAGAGGTAGTCAGACGTGAACGTGAATACCAGAGCGCGGTTCCGCCGTCCATGTGCAGTTCGCCCGGCTGAATCACGCACCAACCGCTCGGGTCGATCTGACAGCTGTCTTGCAGTTCTTCGCTTACGGTCACGTCAATGCCGTCCAGGCTGTTCACCACATCTTTGAAGCCGTTATAGTTGACCAACATGTAATAATCAGGGCGAAAACCAAAATTGACCTGAAAGGTTTCCTGCAGCAGCGGAAAGCCCCCTAACTGCCAGGCTGTGTTGATTCGGTTTGACCAATAACCGGGAATGGTCACATAGAGATCCCTCGGGAATGAGATCAGGCTTGCGGTCTGCTGCCTGGGGTTGATTGACAAAAGCATGATCACGTCTGTTCTGAAATTACCTTCACCAAAATCATCAGCCCCCAACATCAAAATATTCACCTGGTTGGCTGGAAGTTCACCCTCCGGGATTACCGGCACTGGTGTGGGGGTGAACATTGGCTGGGGGATCAGTTCGATGCTGCCGTCTTCGAGGATATTCGCGAAAGAATTTGGCTGGAATGGCGTGGGTGTCCTCTCCATTCCCTCAAGACTGATATACCAAGGCGAGTTCTCTGAATGTGCCATGGCAGTGATGACGATGCTGCCCAATATAACGCCGACAAAGGAAAGTGAAAGGATGAAAACTATGGTAAGCGTGAGAGATTGATGTTTATTAAATCGCATACAGACCTTTACTTTTGCTCTTCATCATCCACCCCCACGTCTTTATCAGAAAGTTCTTTTAATAACAGGGCGGCTTCTTCCATGGTTGTTTTCAAGTGGGCAACCTGTTCCGCGTTGCGCGCGAGCGTTGCTTCCAACTGATTTCTCTGTGCGCGCAGGTTGTCAACTTCAGCCAGGTTTTCCTGGTTGGCTTCAAGCGTTTCTTGCAGGTGTTCCAGTTCGGTTTCCAGCGATTTTTGCCGTTCGACCCATAGGTTGACCTCTTCGGTCCAGGCTGATTGGGTTTGCAGGATAAAATCATTGACCTCCTGCAATTCGGTTTTCGTATTTACTTGTTCCATCTGCAGATTGGTCAGCTCCTGCTGTGCCTGGAGTATGTTTGCTTTGAGGTTGTCAATTTGCCGGGCGCTATTCTCGAGTTGGTTTGCCTCTTCGAGGACCCTGCTTAAATTGCCTTGCAGCCTTTCGAGGCGCCAGATGTCTTCCTGCTGCCATTTTCTTTTGGTGTAAGGGCTGAGACCCAAAATCCCCCATTTGTGCTCGTTGCCAGAAGGTTTTAGCGGATAGAGCATCAGGTTGCCAGTTTGGTTATAGCCGCTTGCTTCCATCAGGTATTGTTTTTCGAGCTGCAGGTCAGAATCACGGTTTGAAAGAAGTGCATCGCCGCTTTCAAATCTTTGGAATAAAAACAGGAGCCGCTCGTTTGATAACTCAATTTTGCCAAGATGATCTTCACGGATCAGATCGTAGGTGTGGTCGAGACTAAAACGATTGCTTATAGGTTCATAGTGGAGCAGACCCAGCAAATCGGCTGCCAGATAGAGGCTCAGACTGTGAGTCAAGGCTTTTTCCAGCTGGTTTTGGTTGGGCTGCAGACTGACATCCAAAAAAGCATTAACCACATTAGCCCGTAACAGATCACTTGGATCTTCCACAGGTTCTGCAAAACTTGGGTTGCCGCGATGGTTGGCAAGGCTGATTAGCAGTGGGTAATAAAGCAATTGACTGAGCATAACCACGGTAGGCAGGTTGCCGATGGAGGGAAAAAGCAGGTATAACACGAACCCGCCGCCTGCGATCAGGAAGATTAGCCAGGCTTCAGGGATGCCTTTTCGGTGCCGGCGGTAGTACAGGACCGCGCCCAGGATAATTATTGTGAAGGTTATCGAGATCAGTACATAGTCTTGCCAACTGCGGTTGAATGCTTGCGATTGAGCAAGTGGCAGCCAGGTAAAACTGAAGAGAACGCCAATGCCAAAGAATACGATCGTTAATACGGTAGGAACCCATGCATGCAGGGTTTTGACTTGCAGATTGAACAGAGCAAAAATAAGCCAAACCAGGCAGATAAGGTTGAGCACCCGGTAAGCTAACGGGAAAAGATCAATGGCGAGTTGATAACCTTGAAAAGCCAGTAAATTATGCGTTAAGAGAAGCAATTGCGCAGTAAAGATAATCACCAGCGCAATCTGCACGGGTGAATTTCCATGGTCTCCAGCTTTCCGCCGCATCGATACCAATGCCAACCCAACGGACACGATTAGCAGTGCATAATACAACAATGCGTACGGAAAAACCGTTAAAACCGGGTCGATCTCGAGTATGTTGATCATAGGCTCAATTCCTACCTGAATGTGTGCAAGAATTGTACCCCTTCGAAACATTTATCGAGCGGTTACAATGATCGAAATCTGGTATAAATGTAGAAACATAACGAATTGAAAGAGCGCTTTGCAGAGTTCATTACCTCGATATTGACCGGTTGGTAAACAGACTTTCAATTCTTAGTTAATAACCGGGTTGTTTCCGGTTGTTTGTTGAAAAGAGGTGTTGGATGGAAAATTGTGTCATTATTTATCAATCAAGAACTGGATTTACTGAGAAATATGCCAGATGGATTGGTGAGGAACTTGGCGGCGAGAGTTATCCGCTTTGCAATGTCAACCTCGTGCATCTCGATGAATATGACCTGATCATTTTTGGCGGCGGAGTCAGGGCAGGAAAGATAGACGGCATCAGGTTTGTTGACAAGACGTGCAGGCAGTTTCCTGACAAAAAGATTGTCATCTTCGCGACCGGGGCAGCGCCGCAAAATGATGCCGCAACCGTCGAACGGGTAAGGAGCATGAATGTACCTAAGAATTCTGGGATTCCATTCTTTTATCTGCAGAGTGGTTTCAACTATGAATTGATGCAGGGCATGGATAAAATCATCATTGCGATTGCCAAAGTTATGTTGGGCAGGGTGAAAAACAAGGACGGAATGGCGAGAGAAATGCTTGCGGCTATGCAAGGTTCCTACGACCACTCATCGCGCGAGTTGATTGAACCACTGATCAGCTGCGTCAAGTCGCAATAACGCGGTGACCGCAAAAACTGATGTTAGCCATCCGCTATTAATGTAAATTGATTATTTTAGAAATCCTGAGATAATCAACCCCCGGGCTGATCCGGGGGTTTTTTGTTCTGCTTAGAGTTCTTTGACCTGGCTCTTCTTTACTTCATAGCCAAGTTTTGTGATCGTGTCTACGATATCTTTGATCTTAACTTGATTATCATTAAAGTTAAATTTGAGTTTACTTGAATTGAACATCACCTGAACACTATCTTTATCAATGCCTTCCATCGCTTTGGCAGCGTTTTCAATTTTCATGACACAAGACGGGCAGGTCAAAGTTTCCAGGTGGATGGTTGCTTTTTGCATGATCTTTTCTCCTTCATTAAGATTTCAATTTGTATCGCAGCAGGCGCATGCCGTTTAAGATTACCACTAAAATGCTGCCCTCGTGCACAAACATTCCAATCGACATATTCATCCAGTCGCTGAAAAAAACGCTCGCCAGTAAGAACAGCACAACACCGACAGCGATTGCGATGTTTTGGCGCATGTTGTTGGCTGTCGCTTTGGTCAGTCCGAGGGCATGGGGCAGTTTGCTGAAATCAGAATTCATCAGAACCACATCGGAGGTCTCGATGGCAACGTCTGTGCCGCTTCCCATGGCAATGCCGATGTGTGCCAGTGCCAGTGAGGGGCTATCGTTGACACCATCGCCAACAAAGGCGACGATATGTCCTTTGTCGATCAAGCCTTGGACATATGCAGCCTTATCCTCCGGCAGCATATGACCGTGAGCCTCGGTGAGTCCCAGCTCACGGGCGACGCGGTCAACCGTGCCCTGGTTGTCGCCCGAAAGCACTACCAGGTTTTTGACACCGAGTTTTTTGATTTTTGCCAGGTCGCCGTTGACACCAGGACGAACCTGGTCGCGGATCCCAATCAGAGCTTGCAGTTCCCCATCGATCGAAGCCATTACCAGCGAATTGCCATTAGCTTCAAGTTTTGACACCTCTTCGCGGGCACGATCGGAAAGGCGAACGCCCTCTCGTTCCATCAATGTCGGGTTGCCCACCACGACGCTATGACCGTTAACCTCGGCGACAATGCCACCACCCTTGATCACATTGGTTCTCTCAACCGGGAGAAGCTGGACAGGTCCGATGTGTTTGACAACTGCCTTCGCGAGCGGATGGTCAGACTCATTCTCGATGCTGGCTACATAAGACTTCATCATCTCGACATCAGCCGAATGGATCTGGATATCAGCCACCTCAGGTTCGCCTATGGTCAGCGTTCCGGTTTTGTCAAAAACGATGGTGTCGACGCGGCTGAATTCGACGATCACTTCGCTGCCTTTAAGCAAAACGCCATGGCTGGCGCCGTTACCGATGCCGGCAACGTTGGAAACCGGCACACCGATCACCAGCGCGCCCGGGCAACCCAAAACAAGGATGGTAATAGCCAGCTCAACATCGCGCGAGAACAGCCAGACAATCACTGCGAACACCAAGACTGCCGGCGTGTACCACCGAGCGAAGCGGTCGATGAAACGCTCAGCCTCAGACTTGGAATCCTGGGCTTCTTCCACCAGTTCGATAATGCGACCGAAGGTAGTGTCTTCGCCAACGCGATCCGCAACGATTTGCAGGGTTCCGTTTTCGAGGATCGTCCCGGCAAAAACGCTTGACTCGGCATGTTTACTGACTGGGAGAGGCTCGCCTGTAATGCTGGCTTCGTTGATGTGCCCTTCACCGGTCAAAACCGTGCCGTCTACCGGAATTTTCGCGCCGGTTTTGACGAGCAGGATGTCGCCAACATCAACTTCGTCAACTTCAACTTCGACAAACTCACCATTCTCAAGCTGCTTGAGAGCACTCTCAGGTGCCATCTCGGTTAGTTCCTTGATGGCGGAACGAGTTTTGTTTAGCGTGCGCTGCTCGAGGTAGGCGCCGAAGAGAAACAGAAAAGTCACGATGGCAGACTCTTCGAAATTTTGAATCAGGAAGGCACCGAACACGGCGATGGTCACCAGGAGGTCAATGCTGACAACTCTGACCCGCAAAGCCTGGTAAGCCTGGATTGCGATCGGCGCAATACCAATCACGGAGGCGGCCGTGAAAGCTATCGTGGCGATGGTCTCGTTCCGCAATGCAAAGCGGCTGAAAAAACCGAACACAATCAGGATTGCTCCGATAATTGCTATCTGGTTCTTCTTGCTTAGAATGAAACGTTGCAAAGTATTACTGCTTTCTTATCATGGTTGCTGCTTGGGACATATAGGCGCTGTCGAGTTCAGAAAGCATATTATAAACAGCCTCGTAGGTTTCACAAACATCGCCCGGCACGGCGTAATTGTCGCTGATCGCTCTTAGTTTCGAGAATTCTTCTGTGAGGTCGGGTGTTTCTGCGGGGTTTGCCTCGATTTTTGCGATTATCTTTTCATAAATCGCCCGGACGTCATGAAACTCGGGATGATGCGGACCATGCACCCGATCCACAACCGGGATATATTGCTTCAGGGTTGGGTGAAGCCTGTTGTATGCTTCTGTAAATGTGGTGTTTGTCATCTTTTACCTCTATATAAAGCAATTTTCAAGGAGAAGGAATGCTCAACCTCCAATTATTACCGTAAATATCTTACCTGACATTCTAACGGTCAGAAATTTTTTGTACTGTTTGTTTATGATTAATAAATTCTTAGAATATCGTTTGTAATTTACGACGAATATGTATTGTTAAGATTAATAGAAGCCTGACGATTATTTAGGCGAGACAAAGTGAATTACCTTCTGCTTTACTAAGAAATTGCACTATAATTTGTTTGGAGGAGCTGTTCCTTTTAAGGGATTGAGACAATCTGTTTTCGTGTCGGTTACTATGTGAAATTTTTAACTGGAAATCTGCGGCTCAATATGGTGGAGCAGTAAACCCAGTTTTGTTAATTATCTAAAAACAATACATTTTCATTGGAGGGATTACATGGCAGAAAAAACGCAGGGAGTTGTTGACTGGTTTGAGCCCAAAAAGGGATATGGTTTTATCAAGTGTGAAGTAAAAGTATTCCTTCACTACAAACAAATTGTTGATGGGACAGAATGGACGCTCAAAGCCGGGGATAAGGTTGAATTTGAGTTAGAACCGGAAGATGTCGTGCTTACATCCAAAAAAGTTATGCGTATAGGCTAAAGATCGTTCTCATAACCTCGATTTTCTGTTAGCGCTTTTGAAGCGTTTCTGTCGCTCTCCGGGAGCATGTTTTTAATTCTAAGGATTAATTTTTTTAATTTGCCATCATTATCTGGCAAAACAAAAGGAAAATTTCAAAATGATTTCGTAACCATAGATTATCTATCCTGAAGATCCCGGAAAGAAGCTATCTTTAGGAAACAAACAATTTAGCACAATCTGTCTTTTTAATCGAGGAGGAGGAAGTGATCAACGACAATGAACAGATCTATGAAGAGGAGTGCGATCTTGACACTTTTATCGAGAAACAGTCACATTAAAACTACCTTCAATGGTAAAATTTCGGGAACCAGATCGCATTATCAAGGAGGGAAGGTGAGCAAGATCGCAGTACAACAGGTCGGGGGTGGTCGGGCATCGGTAATTGGATATAAACTCACTGGGATAAGGGCGAATGAACCGAACCAGAATCCTTTTTACGTGTACGATCGCCATTATAAGAAAATCACAAATTTCATTAACACACTATACAGAGACGGAGCGCGAATCACCTATTGTCTGAGGACAATGGTGCGACCATTTGTCGAAAAAGGACAGTTTGGTGATATTCAAATCGCCCTCCTGGTGAAGACAGAGGAGCGTTCAAAGTCAGCCATCGATCGACTTGCTGAATCGATCCGGCTTCTGCTGGGTGGAGTTTTTAAAAACCATCGCTGGGATATGATTGAAGATTCTGCAGAACTGGAGGGTTTTATCAACCCGCTCGAATGGGAACAATCCAGTCACGTAGAATTCAAGCGCAGACTCGAAAAGATCCAACTCGATAGTTTTCTGCCCGAACGGGCGGTTGGATTTCTGGAAAGAGCGATCGCTGAAGGTGAATCAGCCGAGACGATCGATTACATCCACCCGTACACGCTAGCTCAAGGTGCTTATGAGCGCTTGTTTAAGACCTTTTTAAATGGGAAACAGGAAGTCGTCTGGAGTACGATTCTCTCCCCTACAAAGCTTAGCCCGGATGAAAATGAATTCCTTTACAAGCAGATCTCACTCTGCGAAGGAAAAGGACTACCGACCGGGGAAGTTATGTCTGTACCGATAAGCCGCTCAAGGGGCTTGATCGAAACCATAATGAGAGGTTACCTGGTCCTCCAGGATATGCCTTTCTACATGAACACAATTCTGTCCACCAGGTACCCGCTTGATGCCTCGCTGATTGAGTATTGCGGTTTGGCTCTCACCGAACCCATTGACATTGGAAAGCCAAGGAAAGACCAGGTTGACCTGTCGTCGCTAAATGTTGGCGGTTATGACATTAGCAAGCCCATGGGCGATGCGCAGCAATCTTCGATCAGCAATAATCTTGCTACCCTCAGCCAGGACGATTGGGAAACGGAAACCCCAACTGTAAGCAATCGGTTTCGACACCTTTTTGATGCTAATGAGGCTATCAGCAGCTTCTATTTTCCAGTAAATGCAGAGGACAATCTGCCGGGAGTAGAGTTGTACACCCTCAACGAGCAGTCTCTTCCGCGTGAACTGGTTGAACTGGCTCATTCGAAACGAAAAAAAATATTGATTGGGGAAAACCGTTTTTTTGGATTCGATCAAAGTGTCTTTATTTCTGAAGATACACGCCGGCAGCATGCTTATATTGTGGGACAGACCGGAACCGGTAAAACCACTTTAATGAAGACCATGATTTCCTCAGATATGGAAGCAGGCAATGGCATTGCAGTAATTGACCCCCACGGTGAATTCTTCAATGACATCCTTTCGATCATTCCCTTGAGCCGGAAGGATGACGTTGTGTTGATTGATCCGGCCGACTTCGACTATCCGGTCGGCATGAACCTGATGGAAGTCTCTGGCGATGAAGAGCGTGATTATGTGGTCAAGGAACTACGCGCTATTTTCAAACGATATATCAGAGAATATTACGACATTACCGATGGCGGATATCTTGGCCCGGTTTTCTTCCAGCATGTTCAAAATAATCTACTTCTGGCAATGTCGGATATAGATAATCCGGGCACAATCATTGAGTTCTTCAATATTTTCATGGATACCGATTTTTGGAATAGATGGTTGCCACTAAAATGGACCAACCCGCAATTGTCCAACTGGACCAATGAGGTGTTAACGAACACGAATTACAATGCCGTAAACCGGAGTGATGGAAGCCGGTATGGTGATTACTTTGCTTCCAAGTTTATGGATTTCGTGAATGATAGCCGGGTAAGCAATATTTTCGGACAACCGCGATCGACGATTAATATAGCCGAAGCGGTACGTAACAATAAAATAATTCTGATTAATCTTTCGAAAGGGATGCTCGGTGAAGCGAACTCCACCCTGCTCGGCATGATTTTGCTTGCCAAGATTTCGGCTACGCTGATGGCAAGAGCAAAGGAAATTACCCTCGGCAAGAAAATCACACCGTTTTATCTTTACGTCGATGAGTTTCAGAATATCGCCTCCGAGAATTTCTCCATTCTGCTGGCGGAAGCGCGGAAATTTGGTCTCGGCTTGGTTCTCGCAAACCAATATCTCACCCAAATTTCCGACAGGAAGATCCTGAACTCCATCCTGGGAAACGTTGGAACCATGATTAGTTTCAGACTGGGGCTTGAAGACTCCCAGTTGTTAGAAAGCCAGTTTTTGCCGACGTTCTCGAAAAACGACTTGGCCAATCTGCCAAATTATCATGCCGTGATGCGCACAAACGTAGACGGTGAGCGTCTGGTGCCATCCATCTTTAAGACTATTCGTCCAGAAATAACGCCAAATGTCGCCTCTCCGGAAGAAATCAGGAAAGGAGCTCGTGAAAAATTCGGCACGCCCAAGGTGTTGGCGGAAGAGATCGTCAAATACTCCCTTGCTCCAAAGCGGGCATTTATGTACGCCTTCGACGAAGATCGTATCAAGATCTTAAAAGAATACGATTGGAATAATGTTGATCTCAGTGTCCTCAAGGCATATTGGGATCATGATGAAAAACTTAATGAACTTGCATCGGCTTGTATCCAGGATACGTTCCAATCAATTTTTACCTATCTAACCAGCAAAAGTGAGTTGGAAAACAACAAAACCTCTCCCATCTTGGCGAAGATTAAGGGACAGAGCAGTCCGGATTTTTATCTCAAACAAGGAAAGATCGAGGACATACTCAAAGGCTTAGCTTCTCAAGAGACATGCGAAGTCATAGACTGGATGAAAAACACAGGAAAGGTTACTTTCCTGGTTAATTGGCTCGAAAGATCTGCCAATCGCGGTAACAGCAAACAACAAGCAGTCCTATCAACAATTGAAAGGTACAAGAGAAGAGGAGAACGGGTTAAATACTTCTCCACCCTCAGAGATTTGGATATCCCTGGATTCACTGATTCATGGCTTGATCCAGTTAATAACGCTTCTAGATTCAGAACAGACGAGGAATCTGATACATTTTTTTAGCCAATAAAGATAAATTATCGATCGCATATCCAAATAGAAAGAAGCAAATGAGAGAACAATGAAATGGACACCTAAACATCACCACAAACTTCTTACGGTCGCCGCCTACATAATGATTCTTATTGTGGTTCTGTCAGTTTCTCAAACTGCGGCAGCACAAGATGATCAGTTGGTTTACGACTACGTTTTCCTGATTGACACGTCTACTTCGATGAATGACGGAGACCCTCCATTATTTCCACAGGTGATTAATGTCGCCAACGATTTCATCGATCAGTTGCCTGATGGAGCAAACCTTACTATCATTACATTTGACAGTACGGTCAAAGAATTGGGTTCCTGGCATAACCTCACGCCTTCGGACAGGAGCGAGATTATTCAGACCTTGTCCAACCTTAAGGCGACTGGTAGTCTTACTGCGATGTGGGATGCAGTATGTGCGGGCGTGACAGTAATGGAAGCCATGAATGCAAGTGCCGGTACACACATGCAGCTCATGATTTCTTATACCGATGGGCTCGACAATGCCAGTCAGAACAGCCCTGACGCATGTTTGGAGCGCTATCTTTTTCTCCAGAAAAATGGGTACACATATTGGATCTACAACTCACTGGACGGCATTGCTGTTCCCTCGGCATTGGATGACCTGGAAGGACTGCTCGGTATAAATCGCTCTGACAACCCGACCCCAATCCGCGTGGCTCAGTTTCAACCAGTGATCCTCAACATGGGTAACATGCTAACCGAAGTTGCAGCGCCAAAGCAAGGCTGCGTTGTGTTTTGGCTGTCTGACCCGACCATTGCGGGGATGTCGGTGCAGTTCAACGAGCCACCAACCTCGCAGAGGGATCTGCCCCTGGGAACAGGAGCACAAATTTGTGCCAGCGGCACGACCTGCATGCGCGAGGTAACCGTGTCGACTGACCGGGTGTGCTTCGATTTTGACCTCGTCAACATTAACGAAGGAAATCTTCGACAAGAAGATTTTGGAGAATACTTGGTGAGCTTGCCATTAAGAATCCAAGCTAACGACAATTCGGGTCAAGTCTATATCATGCCCAACAATTTGAATATCCGCTTCTCGCTGGATGAAAAAATGCCAACAGCCACCGCCACAAGCACCACGACACCAACGAACACCCCTGAGCCTACCGATACCGCCACGCCTACGCCCACCAGCACGCCAGCGATGGGGACCACAAACATTCGCTGCCAGGGCAAATCGAAAATCGACCTCGGAAAGCTTGATATCAACGATGATGGCACTGTGACCGCCAGGCAAGATTGCCAGGTGGTTGTCGATAGCGAATACACTCCCATGGCGATGTTGGTCAATGTTGAAAGCAATGATGAAGAGATTCTGCCCCACCTTTCACTGCAGGCTGGAAACATAAGTGGAAAATCTGTTCAGGTGCCCTCGGAAACAGGTTTGGTTTCCGTATTGTTGAACATGCCGGCAGATGTTGTGAAGGAGTTAAAAGGCGGCACTCATCGGTTCAATGCAAATCTTGTATTTATGTCTGAAGACACTGCCCTGGTCGGCGATTTCAAGAGCGGCGAAACAAACTTGCCGATTGAATTTCAGGTAGTTAAGCCAAAATCAAAGCTTCCTTGGATTATTACAGGTGGAGTGGTTTTTTTGATTGCTGCTTTTGTAATCATAAAAAATATTGCCAGGAAGCGGACACCGCCTGTGTTTAACATGATCATGAGATGGACAGATCAAAGCGGTATGAGGCGTGAGAGCCTGATCATGCATATCACACCCGAACGGATTGAAACAGACAAATACAGGATTAGTGTGGGCTCATCCCCCACAGCAGGATTAGTTGTTTCCGGTTTACCAGAGGAGGCATTTGACATTATTGGAATTAGATCGCAAGAAGATATCGAATATTATATTGAACCGAAGACTCCAATGACACTCAACGGAGTTCATAGAGAAGTTCAGTTTAAACTGATGGCAGGAGAGATACTTACCATCGGTAATACCACAATTGATTTCATCATAGGACTATAAAGGAGAAATAATGATGGACGACTTTTTTGTTGACGAAGATATTGCCCAGGATGATCGAAAAACGATCAGATTCTGCCCAACACTTTATGTTTTTCTCGGTTCCAGCCCCGCACAAATTGGCTGGCGCCTAAAGCAGCTTCAGGTCGAGGCATACGGAGACTTGCCGATTTTCCAGCACCTCTGGATAGATACAGATACAACGGTCCAAACTGAATTGGAACCCTGGTTGAAGAACCAAAATGTTACCAGGACAAATATTGGGAATGTAAACCCCAGCTTAATTTTGAAAAACATAAAGAACTTTCCTTCTATCGAGGCGTGGTGGCCAGATTATAGGCATGTTCCCAATTCACTGGGACCCGGCGCAAAACAGGCGCGCCTCTTAGGAAGGCTTGGTCTTTTTGGGTCTTTTACGCGCAGCATTCATGACAATCTACCTATTCGTGAAACTCTTGCGAATGCCACACAGAAAATTCTGGAAATAACCCAGGCACAAGCAGTCACTAATATGGTAAACCCCAACATGGATTACGAACTTGATCTTGCTCAGGTGAGGGTTTATATCATCAACTCCATGTGCGGTGGCACAGGTAGTGGAATTTCGTTCGATGTAGCCTATTTGTTGCGTCAATTTTTATCGAGACAAACTGACAACTTTACAATAATTGGAGTACAACTATTGCCGCCAATTTTCGAGAAGGCGATTGGGATGGCAGACCTTAGGCAAAAATCAAAAATTAAAGCAAATGCATATAGTTATCTGCAAGATCTGGATTATCTGACGGAGACAAGTCGATGGCAGGTAACGTATCCGACAATGGATACCGATATTAATAGCCCACCTTTTGACATGGTATATGTCGTCGACCTAGCAAACAAAAGTGGACAATTCCTAACTGCAGCGCAGGATGTCTTTAAAATGACGTCCCAGGCGTTATTCCTGCTGAGTGTTTCACCGCTTAGCGGAGCCCAGGTTTCAATGCTGGCAAACACCACTGTTCAGGATCCGAAATTCAAAGGCAAAATGCCCTACCTAAGTTCGTTTTCATCCGCAGCGCTTATCTATCCGAAAGAGCGGTTGCTACAGTATTGCTCAGCACGACTAGCAGTGGATTCTCTCCATAGACTTCAAACGAAGAAATATTCAGACGAAGGCGACAGACCGCCGCACGTCACATTGATCGAGGAACTCAGACTCAATCCTGTTACCTTAAGAGGGGACCTCCGGGGCAACCAAACTGTCAAGAACGACAATCTGCAATTAATTTTGGCTGCGAAAGACCCTGGAACTGCGCTGGCATATATCACCAATGAAATGAGTAATGATGAGATCGAAAGAGCTACGATAATTGAAAATATAGTTAATGCGGGGGAAGAGCTCACTGAGTTAAAAACAGACTCCTTGAGAAGAAAGGGTACCAAAGTAAATGCACTTCAGGGTCCTTATTTTGCGAAAGGTCTCAATGACGCACTATTAAAGGATAAAGCTGATAGAGATTCTCTCACTGCTTTTCTTAATGGAATCGATTTGGATGAAGAAAATAGAGCGATTGCCGAAAAAGAGACAAAGCTGACTAAAACTATAGAAAATCTGGCAAACCTATCAAAAGAGTGGAAGCAGGTAGCGTTAAAAAAACTCTTTAAACGTGATTGGCAATCCAGATTCAATGTTTTGAAGACTGAGGCAATCAACTTTATGGCCGACCTAAACGAAGCTATATTGAGAAATGAAACCTCCAAAGTAATGAAAGAGCTATATTCAGCGTTAGAGAAAGAAGTTCAAGATATCTCTATGCAGTTAGAGCAATTCACAAGGCGTCTAAATGAAGTCGATGATTTTATTACCCGAAGAATGGCTCGGCTTATTGCGCCCTCATCCCATGCAAATCTTTTCCAATTGGCAGTTGAAGTCACGGACGACCAGTATTTTGTTGATTATTACGAGCAACGAAAACCCAATCTTGATTTGGACAGGGTTTTTGCTGATTTTATAAATAATCAAACTTCAGCAACAATTGAAGGCATTAAGGATGTAAAAGTCACAAATTTGGCACGAGCATTAATGAAAGCTGCCGAGACACCCTTTATTCAATCGATTGAAAATGCTCACATTCTTGAAGAGATGCAAAAACACTACGGTGATGACAATTATCTCGCTATACTTGAGAGAAAAATGGACAATGTCATAGATTACTGTCATCCATTTTGGCGATATTTGCCTGTGCATGAAGATCTAATCACAATGGCGCCTGCATACATCGGTGTCGAAGATGCCCAGGCTGACACTATCCCACAAAAATATAAGGATGGTGGGGTGTTTAACATAATCTCTACTGGTGTGAAGGATGCCATCTACATTGCCCGAGCTGAACACGGCGTGGCAACCTGGATGCTTACTGAGTTGCCGGTTCTATATAAGGCATATAGTGACTATAAAAACAGCGGTGCTGATGATCCGCTCAACATCATCCTTGAAGCCTCAAGGCAAGACCTTGACCCCGACGATTCTCTCAGCAGTATTGAAGTTTGGGCAGCAGCGTTAGCATTCGGCTATGTTACCAAGCGTGGTAGTTTTTATTACTATGATGAGGAAAGAAAATACAAAGACTCAAAATATGCAAACCAATCCGATCGTATTGCGCAAGGCCGCGAGAAAGCTGCGATGGAATTCGCTTCCAACCACGGCTGGTTAAATGGAGCACGAGGGCTTATTAATGCCAACATTGGAGCGACCGGTATTGCTGAAGGAGTAAACACCTGTACGGTGTTTATGCAGCAATTAGAAACTGAAAAGGCTTCTTTTAAAGAGGATGATCCGATGTTCCAACAACTTAAAGAGGAAATAGAGGCTTTGCAGCGCGCTATAAAATTAATTTCCGAGCACGGCAAGTTGTAAAAACGTAGATCAGAAAGGGAAATGATGCAAAGTTTCCGAAACAGCGCAGCCCTGATAGTATCCATCGGGAAGAGGCTTGAAAATTGCGCGAGAAATGCAGTATTAACATATGCCGTCCCCCAGGCAGAAAGCAGCGGGATCATGGTAACAGGTTCCTCCCTGGAGTGCTCCAGGGAGGATGTTTCCAATGTCCGTCTTATAGCCACGCCCCTTGATTCTTCAAATCAGGACACTTCAACTGATCAGATCGACGAGGTTTTGGACGTTTACCAAATTGATTTTATGAATTTAAAGGAAATGGTTAATGTACTCTGGGAGGATTTTCGGGAGCATGCCTACCGGACTCGGCAGGATCCTGAAAGGATCGGTATTGCCAGAGACCAAATTCTTATCCTTGCCGATGCCTGGGACCCGCTCTGTTCTTACTTCTTATTACCTGTTATGTATTCCTTCAAGAACCTGGTGCAGTTAGCCGGTGATCAAACCGATTTGAATGTAGTTTTGGACATCTCACATTTTAAAGAAGAAGCGCCAACTATTCACCAGGAGTCGTTGGTCTATCGATTGGTGTACGAAATATCCGAACGAATTGATCCGGAAGCACGGAAAATTGATGATCCAATATTGAAGAAACTTGGATTTAATCGGAACCTCGATCTGCGTGATATTGGTTTTTACATAATTGATGACAAGAAAGAACGCAATCTTTTCGCTGAAGACCACCAGGAAATAGAGGATATCGTCCTCTCTTTTACCCTTGGAATGGTCAGCCCGGAAGTTCGAAGTAATCTATCTCAAAGTAGTTTGTTTGAAAACCTTCAGCCTAATCGGCGGTTTTTCTCGAGTTTTGGCAGCGTTGGGATGATCTATGACCCTGAAAAAAACATTGATTATTGCGGTTTGAAACTTGCGAACAAAATTGTTCTCGAGGATATCATGCAGCCACAGACCATTCAGGCTGAAGATATAAAAAAGAAATCCTCTGAAGTCATTGCAACTTTCGGCAAACCTGTAGAATGGTTTAATGAATTGATCACAAAACCACCTTTTTCGATTGATGGAACCGACTCAAAAACCTGGAATTTACGCTACGCCTTCAATGAAATTCTCTACACTCCTCCGTCGATTGATAAGCCAGCAGAGTGTCCGTTTCTCACCAATATCGAGGCTCATTATCAAAAAATGGTCAATGAGACTTCACCTGGGATTATGGAAATCATGCTGCACAACGCCAGGATTAAAGCGAGTGAGATTCTTACTTCCCGAAAAGAGGCTATCAATCAGATTTATAGCAATCCCGGGCTTTTTCCAAACCTTTTCACCAACCTCGAAAGCACATTGAAGTTCATTCAGAGGGATTTACAAATTCGAAAAAACGACGCCCAGCACAAGGTAGCCTCATTGGATGATGCTGCTAACCTTGATGCTCTTTTGGAAGATGCCAAAAAGAATTTTCGCGAGGCTCTTACCCAGTTCCGTCCCCTCCCAACATGGTATAAATATATACCTGAAGGGGCAATAAAAGATCTTGTCGACAATGTTTTTACGCTGTTGCAAAGGGGTGTATTCACAAAGCTTAACAAGATTCGAATCGAGATCGAACTGCTAACTGCCCGACTGATCAGTCTCCCTTTCGAGAAGGCTCTGGCAGAATTTAATCTAAAAGTTGCCGAAGAATCTTGCGAACTTATCGAGAAACACCAGGAAGATTTGCCGCAGACAGAAAAACGTCTTAAAACTATTATCGAAAACAATTCTGTTAGCCTGGACCTCAAATGGGATGGTTTTTCAACGAAAGCAGAAGAATTTGATTTTCTGTTCGATCCGATAACACAACCCATCGTTGAGGCGTTGTTTAAGAAATATCAACCAGCGACTAAACAGGTCGGTGCCGATTTGCTTGCGAACCGGAAATGGTTTCTCAATGGTAAGCCTGACTTCACAGCGGACGCTTTCAATGATTTGCTTGAATTTTCTGAACAACCGTATCACTTTGTGCGCGATTGGGATCTCGCCAGAGTGATCAATGAGCATTATGTTGAACAAGATCTAATGGGAAACCATCGGACGATTTTTGCTTCCTACCTAAACAAGATTATGATTCTACTTACTTATACGGTTGAAGCGGTTGGAGAATCGCCAAATAACCCATTAAGGTATGCCCTTCAATCAGCGGATGGTGAAGATTTTTGGGAGAAATTTTTTGCAGAGCAACCTCAAAGTGAAGAACATATCACCTGGAATAAATATGTTTCACCGAGCCCATATTTCGCTTCGTTCATCAAAATCCTTAATGGAATTGCATACGCAATGATCGAACACCTGTTCGAGGAAGGCAGGGCGAAATGGGAGGTCTTGAGTGAGGAGGAGCAGGCGGATATCGACATTATCCCAAGGGTAAAAAAGAAACCTGATCCTGTCAAACCCAGCCCTGTGATCGTCGATCCTCCCATAGTGCTTCCGGATGGGTATTGGTCTCTCACTTGCGAGTGGGATTTTACTCCAGAAGGAAGCAGCGAATCGATTCACTTCGAAGTTCCTATTCACGTGGTTGAAGCAAACTATACTGAATTGTTCAACCGGCAGCGCCACCGCGAACAATTTCAGCTCTATGCCGAAGAAGCCTGTGATGAGGTCGACCAATTGGTCTCACACTTCAGAGATATTCACTCGCGCTATAACTGGGACTCTTATACCCAGGCGAGTAATGTGCTCGCCTTTGTGCAGTGTTTTATTCCTTATCATCGGGACATCGACACCAAAAATCTTTCAGACTATGCTAGATATCCCCTGGAGACGCTCTGGGATCAGAAAGGTGATTGTGAGGATGTCGCCATCCTTTGCGCTGCGATTTTGACCCGTCTGGGTCTCAAAGTCGCCTTGCTGGGTTACCCTGGTCACCTGGCATTTGGCGTGGAGACATCAAACGCTCCCGGCATGAGAGACCTGATACGAGACCCGAATTATCCAGTTTCTTATTATTATGGGGAGAGCACCAGCAAATATTGGAAATTGGGCCAAATCCCCGATAGTTATCAATGGACCACCGCCGAATTCTTCCGGGTTCATGAGGCAAACTGGAAATTTTAGAAGTAAAAATGAGGTAATAATG
>JAAYZW010000099.1 GCA_012514645.1 Chloroflexota bacterium | reverse complement strand
CGATCCTTGAGCTGGGGAGGTCTGGTATGCGGTGATTGAATGCTCACGATTGGGACCTCCCCCTACGCTCCGCGAGGACATTAACGCATCCTGATCAAGATTCTTCGCTTGGTTCAGAATGATAACTAATAGGGGTTTCGCTGGCCCCTTGACCGGGCACATATTCGCACCAACGGTGTCCTTTTTAGAGCCCCGTGGTCACCTCACTTGCACGGGGAGAACGCAGGCACTATGCCAATGCTCAAACCCTACAAATCCACAAACCGACTATCATCCAGGTCATCTTTCTTTGGTATTGCTTCGGCTGTTTCTTTTTGGGTTTCTTCCGGTCGGTTTCGCTCATCTGCCAGCTCAATTTCCAGGGGGCTGGCACGTTGGGTGATTTGCCATTTGCCGCAGTGCGGACATCTCTCAAACTTCCCAACAACGACATTCAACCCAAAGAACGAACGTGGGAAAGTTTTTCCACATTGTTTGCAAACCGCCAGACCATGCATACCGCCGCCAGCCTCAGACGCTCCCCCTTTTTGCCTGGAGGTGACAAACATACTGATGCCCACACCTGCCAGGGTAATCAGCACGATTATTACGATCAATATGATAGTCTTTTGACCTGATTCAGCCGCGCTCAGGAAGTTATAGACTATCGGTCCAACAGATATTACCGTGCCCGCAGCAGTGGTCACTTCGGCTCTCATTTGACGCGCTCCTGGCTCGTAGTTGTCAGTATTAAAAGAGAAACGGAAAGGTTCTTCGGTCAGTTCTACCATGACGGTATCATCGATGTAATAAACAATTTGCTGCGCGTTGCTCAGGTCGCCATCCACAAACAGGGTCATATTGCCCTGAATGTCCGCGCCGGAACCGTAACCCCAGTCACGCCTGAGCCTTAAAACTAAATCGGATCCATCTTGTGCCTGCGCCTCTGAAAATACGAGGAATGATGAAACCACTAACAACAAGCCAAGCCAAAATCCCGTTTTTTTCATCTGTTTACTTCCACTTCGTCAAAATATTTTCACGATCAAAAATGACAGTGCCCAAACGCAGCATTCCGGCCGCTGTCAAGGCGCAAACCACAATCGCGATCATCATAAAGGCAATATTGATCACCAGTTTGCCTGCCAAAACCGCAAACATCACCAACATCAACGGTAGGATCACCATTCCAGACAACTGTTCGGCGACACGAGGGTCACTGACACGTGAAGAGATGAAGATTGCGACAATTGTGGCAATCACTGAAAGAATCGGACCCAACACCAGGATCCCCAGCAGCCAGGTGGGGCTGAGGATGTAACTGATCACTGCTGGACTAAGCCCGAGCAGCAAACTGCCAATCACAAATATCGCAAAAGCGCCATAACTTATCAGCACACCCGGTATGACTGCTGCCAGACCCTTACCTGCCAGTAGTTCGACTGTCGTGATCGGTGTTGCCAGGAGGGGTTCCAGGCTGCGGGTGGTTTTCTCGCCAACAATGCTGTAGGCTGCGATGGTTGTCGGGATCATCAACGGCATCATCATGAACAAAAGCATGAACTGATTGAGCACATAGATCTGGGTGCAGTCACCGGCGGTCATCCCGGCACAGGTCTCGGCAAAACCGCTTGGCAAGCCAGCACTTTCTGCGGGTATATCAATCGGCATTGAGCTATTGGTCATGTAGAGCATAACCAGCGGCATGGCAACAAATAGCATCGGCAGCAGGGTCATGGTCGAAATAACCCAGCGGTTTTTGAATACTTCGGACCATTCTTTATCGATAATCGTGCGAACGAGTTTCATGCCTGCCCCCTGTCGCTGGTTTTTACCATCTCGAGGTAGATTTGCTCCAGGCTGTGCCTGATTTCGCCAACGAATTGCACCTGCGCGCCAGCATTGACCAGCGCCCTAACGATCTCCGGGTTGTTATTTTCGGGATCTTTCAGCGAAACCACCAGCTTGTTATCCGCAACTTCAACGTTTCCTGCTCCGGCGATCGCCGAAACCAGTTCAACCCAGGCTGGTTCCAATTTTTGTAAGTGGAAGACCACCCGGCGACCAAACATTTGGTCGCGCAGGTTTGCAGGGCTATCCAGGGTGAGAAGTTTTTGCTGAAAGATGCCCACCCGATCACATAAGCGCTCGGCTTCATCGAGGTTATGGGTGGTCATGAAGATGGTTCTGCCTTCTAATTTCAGCTCTTCAATAAATTCGCGCACCGTTTTCGAGGCTTCGGGATCCAGCCCGCTGGTGGGTTCATCCAGGAAGAGGATTTGCGGTTCATGAATCAGCGCGCGGGCGAGCGCTAGTTTTTGACGCATGCCTTTCGAGTAACTGCCGACCGAATCGAGCCGGCGCTCCCACAAGCCCATCATGGACAGGTATTTATTGACCGATTTTTCGACATCAGCCACATCGTAAAGACTTGCGAAGATGGTAAGGTTTTTTTCAGCCGTCAGGCGTTCGTACATCCCTGGCGCCTCGGTCAGGATGCCGACGCTACGGCGTATGTTGGTGTCGTCTTTGCCGAGCTCAAACCCAGCCACCTGGGCTGTGCCAGAGGTCGGGCGGATCAGACCAGTCAAAATTCGCACGGTGGTGGTTTTGCCGGCGCCGTTCGGTCCCAGGAAACCAAAAACCTCGCCGCGGTCGACTTCTATTGTCAGATCGTCCACCGCGACCAGATCGCTTTCCTGGTTCTTACCGATCTTGAAAATTTTTGTGATTCCTTGGGTTTTTATCATATTCCTCGTTTCGACCGGTGTAATTATACACATCTGTCGGGGAACGGGGAACGGGGAACGGGGAACGGGGAACGGGGAACGGGGAACGGGAAGATTTTATCCTTTTTCCTTTGTCAATACTTCAGCTTTGATAAAGACAACAAAAAGCGCCCCGGAGTTCGGGGCGCTGTAGTTTAGTGGTAACTGTCTTATGGTTTTTGGATGATCGGCAGATAGTTATAGAAGGTTACCTTCGTGACCGTGATACTCACGGTTGCCACGTTGGAGTCAGCCGTGCCATCTTTGGCTTTGAAGGTGAAGCTGTCGGTGCCACTATAGCTGTCATCAGGGGTATAGGTAGCCACGTTACCCTCAATCACAACTGTGCCATGCAGGGGTTGGTCAACGATCACATAAATCAGGGGATCGCCATCCACATCAGTAGCCACAAGAGTAATCTCGATTGGCGTGCCGGCTACCGCATCAACATCCTGGTCAAAGGCGACCGGGGCGTCGTTTACCGGTGTAACCGTAATGGATACCGCCGCGACATTGCTACCAAGCTCACCATCGTTGGCTTTGAAAGTAAAGCTATCCGGTCCGTTGTAATCCTGGTCGGGGGTATAGGTCGCGACGTTACCAACCAGGGTCACCGCGCCATGTTCAGGTTGATCGACGATTTCGTAAGTAAGATCATCGTCTTCGACATCAATTGCCACCAGGGTAATCTCCAACGCTGTGTCTTCAGCAGTACTCACAGACTGATCCTGCGCAACCGGGGCGTCATTGACTGGCGTAACGGTGATATCGACCACAGCCAGTTCGCTGTTTAACTCGTCGTCATTGGTGACAAAGGTGAAACTGTCCAAACCGTTGTAATCCAGGTCGGGGGTATAGGTCGCGACGTTGCCAACCAGGGTCACCGCGCCGTGTTCAGGTTGATCGACGATTTCGTAAGTAAGATCATCGTCTTCCACATCAGTCGCCACCAGGGTAATCTCCAACACTGTGTCTTCAGCAGTGCTCACAGACTGATCCTGGGCAACCGGGGCATCGTTCACCGGATGTACGGTGATCGTCACGGTAGCTTCGTCAGTCCACAAGCTTTCAGGAGCCGGATATGTAACCAGCTGATAAACGAAGCTGTCTTCGCCATACCAGTCGGCAT
>JAAYZW010000098.1 GCA_012514645.1 Chloroflexota bacterium | reverse complement strand
GTTTTTATGAAAGCCGGCAGGAAGCCCCGCTGGGCACGCTGGTATCCACCGGTGTCAAAACTACCCAGTTGGGCGCCTTGATCGGTTACGCCGATGTGATCGTGCGCACGTTTATTGGAGACATCCGATTTGAACGAGTCGCACACGCAAAAACAATCAACAAACTGATCGAAAGCTATTGGGCGAAGAGCAAGCATGTTGATCTGGAACTCGATGCCCGGGAAATCCGTAAAGCCCTGCGGGAAAAGTTTGGAAAATCCGCTGAAGAAGTCACCCCAAAAGAATTGGCGGACGAGTATGGCATAGATAGCGATATGCCCGCCACGGAAATAGGTTTCTTTGACTGGCTCTTCAGAGACTTTTTGAAAATCCGCTATGACGCTGGCGGAGCGGTTGTTTACAGAAAACACTGGATAATTCTGCTGCGCAAGATTTTTCTGCCACTGTTGGCAGCCGCCGCTGCGATCGCCTTCATCATCGCGCTGGTCACACGAAATATTACCGGCTTGAATTATGGAATGGCGTTAACGCTGGGGTCGTTTGTTCTGCTTGTCTGCGGTCTAGTGATGGTTTACCAATACGCCGATTGGCGAAATGATGTCTTCCAGTTAACCCCCAACCAGGTGATTGACCTCGATCGCAAACCTTTCGGCCGTGAATCCCGCCGGGCGGCACCGCTGGAGAATATTCTCAGCATTGAATACGAACGCCGGGGGATTATCGCAATGTTGTTTAATTTTGGCACGGTCTATATCACGGTTGGCAACACCCAGTTGACTTTCAATGACGTGCACCAACCTTCAAAGGTGCAGCAGGATATCTTTGCTCGCATCGGACAAAACGCCTACGAAAAAGAATCGCAGCATTCAGAACAAGAGCGCGAGCGCATCGCGCAGTGGTTTAAGGTGTTCCAGGAAGAATCGCACGATCTGCTTGCCAGTCAGGATGTAACAACTCCTTTGAATCCCCCTGCCGGTTAGGGTAAAATACCTTCAGTTTAGGAGTATTATGGCATTAATGGAAATCGTAACTTTTCCGGATCCATCTTTGCGTTTAAAGGCGAAACCGGTAAAAAAATTTGATAAAGAACTGCAAACCCTGATTGACGACATGTTTGAAACCATGCGCGCCGAACCGGGGGTTGGTCTGGCCGCGCCCCAGATTGGCCAGTCGCTTCGACTGATAGTGATCGAATATGCAGAGGAGCCCGAAACGGAAGACGCTCCGCAGCCCAAGCCTAAGCGCTACGTTTTGGTCAACCCAGAAATTGTGCAGTCCTCCGAAGAAATGGTGGAAGGCATGGAAGGCTGCCTTTCGGTGCCCGGGTTGATCGGGAAAGTGGATAGGCACGAAGCGTTAACCGTAAAAGCGCTGACCCGCCACGGCAAACCCCAGAAGGTCAAGGCAGACGGCTGGATGGCACGCATCATTCAACATGAGCTCGATCACCTTGACGGCATCCTCTATATTGACCGTGCCAGCGAGATTTATGAACCTGTCCCCGAAGATGAAACAGTAGAAATCACTGAGTGATCAATGCATTTAACCAGTCTTTCACTGACGAATTTTCGCGTTTTCTCCCGCCTGGAACTTGATTTCCCCAGGCGGGTGATTTTATTTCACGGCGCTAATGCCCAGGGTAAAACCACTATCCTGGAGGCGGTCGCCTTTTTGGCGCTTTTTACATCGTTTAGTGCTGGCAATGACCGACAGCTGCTCAATTTCAACCTGCCGGATGACGAACCGCTCAAAGTCGGGCGAATTGTGGGCGAGTTTGAGCGCGGGGGTCGAAAACAGACCCTGGAGGTGCGCCTGATCTTGGAGCCGAATGGCAGCAATGGCGGTACGCGCTTTCGCAAGGAAGCTCTGTTGAATGGTGTTAACCGCCGTTTTGGTGAACTGTATGGTCAATTTAATGCGGTATCTTTTTTGCCGCAGATGGCTAAAATCTTTGAAGGTGGTCCCTCTGACCGCCGCCGTTACCTGGATGAAATCCTGTGCCAGATTGAACCTGGTTATTCCAAACACCTGCTCAGGTACAACCAGGCGATGACACGCCGAAACGCTCTGCTTAAACGGCTGGGCGATTACGGCGGACCGCTTGACCAACTGGATTACTGGGATGTGCTGCTGGCGGAACAAGGCGCTTATCTGATGAAAGGGCGTAACGGTGTGGTGGAGCAGCTGGAAAATCTTGCCAGGGGGAGCCACTTGCGATTGACCGATGGCAAAGAAGTGTTCAAGTTGGAATACCAGCCATCTCTTGACCCAACAAATTCAAGCAGCGGACAGATCAAGCTGCCGGGGGTGCAGCCTTTGGCTGAGGTCAGCAGCCTGGATGTCGAGGAAATCAAATCCAGTTTCATAAAAGAATTACATCGTCGTCACAAGGACGACTTGCAGCGGGGGAGCACCAGCATTGGACCTCACAGGGATGAATTGCGTTTTCTGGCGAACCAGATTGACCTGGGCGATTTCGGCTCACGTGGTCAAATGCGTACTGCCTTGCTTTCGCTTAAATTTGCCGAGGTGGATCTGATGAAACTGCGTACAGGCGAATGGCCTGTTTTATTGCTGGACGAAGTAATGGCAGAGCTGGATCCGGTTCGCAGAGAAGCCCTGCTGGGGCTGTTGGACAGAGTGGAACAAGCCTTTGTGACCACCACGGACCTGGATATGTTTGAATCCAGTTTCCTGATCGCGCACGAAGTTCGCAAAGTGCGGCAGGGAGTGGTGTTGAAAGAAGCCAGCGGATGAAAGCGCAGCCCAGGTTGCAAGAGTGGTCTGTGCGGGGGTTGATTGCGATTGTGCTGCTCATCAACCTGGTGTGTGCGACTGATTTCATCGTCCGCCCACAACGCTACATGGCTTCCTATGAACTCAGTGGTGAGGTCGGCAAGGCTGTCATTATTGGCTATGGCATTTTGTTCCTGATGTGGCAGGTGCCCTATTTTTTCGCGCTTTATAACCCAACGCGGAATCGGATTTCCTTGATATCGGCAGTGTTGATGCAGACGATAGGCTTGGTGGGGGAGAGCTTTCTTTTGGGCAGGATTTCGCTGGAACACCAGGTGTTAAGAGGCTCGGTTTTACGGTTTATCTATTTTGATGCTGGTGGACTGCTGTTGTTGCTGATTGCGTTAATCATTCTTTATGCAGGGGCGAAGCACCCCGGTCAATGATGTTTGCTTAGCCTTATGATTCATTTGTATCATATAGGTTCTCTGTAAGGATTGTTATTTGAGGAGCAAAAATTATGAAATTTTCGGAATTGGTACTTAAGAATCGTAGTTATCGACGCTTCGATCAAAACGTGCCTGTACCCCATGAAAACCTGGTGCGGCTAATCGACCTGGCAAGGTTGGCTGCCAGCCCATCCAACCTGCAGGGGCTCAAATTTTTGCTGGTGAGCAACCAGGCTGAGTGTGGTCAGGTCTTTCAAAATGTGAGGTTTGGTGGCTATTTCAAGGACTGGGGCGGTCCGGTTGAGGGTGAGCGCCCGAGCGCTTACATCATCCTCCTCGGTGATACGACCATCAAGCCGACTTTTGAAATAGATGCCGGCATTGCCGCGCAAACGATTTTGCTGGGGGCTGCTGAGCTTGGTTTTGGCGGGTGTATGGTTAAAGCGTTTATGCGGGAGAGCCTAAGACGCGTACTTGATTTGGAAGAGAAGTTTGAAATCGTATTGGTTATTGCGCTTGGAAAACCAGCGGAAACCTGTGTAATCGAAGACTATGACCCCGAAAAAGGGATTGAATATTACCGCGATGCCGAAGGCGTTCACCATGTGCCCAAACGCAGGTTGGATGAATTGATTGTGCATTAGTAGTAGTTAACAGAGAACGAAATCAGTTCGGCGAAACTACGGATTTCGGCTGTCAGGACTGGGTGTCAGGGTAACAGTCATCGTCAGCGTCCCAGTAATGGTGGGCGTCAATGTGCTGGTGGTTGTGTAGGTCGGTGTTGGCGTAGCTGTTGCTGTGGAAGTTGCGGTAGGCGTTGGAGTAGACGTCGCTGTTGCGGTGGGCGTGAGCGTTGCCGTAGGAGTAGCTGTTTGCGTATTGGTGGGGGTAGGCGAAGGAATGCCGAGCGAAACCTTCAATTCAGGTCCGATCAGGCTGCCGTTAGCCGCTTGGATCTGCCAGACACCTTCATAGCTGCCATGGTAACTGGGGGCAATCATTTCCAACGAAACGTCAAATACTTCTCCGGGGCTGATCGTGCGTAAAGGTGAAGGCGAATTCCCGCCCATGCGGCTGCCACGAACGTAAACTAATTGATAACCTTCCCATCTGCAGGTGCCGTTATTATGCAGCCGCCAGGTTTTGGTGAATTGCTGACCTGGGCGCATAATCGTGCCGGGCGGGATGCTGACATCGCTGATCAGGATTGCCGACATTGTGCAGGCATCTTTGGTGGTGGTGACGGTTGGTGTGGCAGTTGGAACCGGGATGGTCGTGGGGGTTGGGGTATGTTCGGCATCAGAAAGCGCTTCGACCAAAACCGCAACCTCGTCGGTGACTGTGTCACGCCCGTTTTCATCGTAGAGCTTAACTATGATCATCGCTGCGCCTTCGTGGGTAGGGATCCAGGGCTGTTCGACCAAAAAAGTGCCGCTGGGATGATCTTCTGCCCGGTCAAAGCGTATCAAAATATGGTTGACTGTCAGTTCCAGCCGAGACCACTGGACACCGACTGGAATCACCGTCTGGACGATGACTTCACTGTTGAGTGCCAGGATCTGACCAGAGGCGGGCGAAATGATTTCGACCATCAGGTCGACAGCAGGTTTGCGGCGGCTGCAGGCGGCGGCGAGAATCGACAATAGAATGAAAATTGTGATGAAAAAGGTTGTGCTGCGTTTGTTCATGCGATCGCCTTTAATATGTAGACCGAAAAACCATCCAAAAAGTTCCCCCGCCCAGGTCAACCGATAAGCCGTATTCTGTCGCGGATGCGCATCTATCTTGGCAGCCTGTCACCAGACTGCTCTTTGCGGTCTACCCGGAGATCAAATGAACCGAGCAGGCTCTCTCTCCTGTTTGACCTTGCACCGGATGGGGGTTACCTGGCCGCACCTGTTACCAGGGACGCCGGTGGTCTCTTACACCACCTTTTCACCCTTGCTCTTGAGAGCGGTATGTCTCTGTGGTCCTGATCCGAAAGCTTACGCCCTCCCAGGAATTACCTGGCATCCTGCTCTATGGTGTACGGACTTTCCTCACTATTAAAGCGCGCGCACCTGGTTGACCTGAGCAATTTGATGATACCATTAAGCAGTTGGAGAACTGTAAGAAAACTTAGACAGGTGCAGAAAGGATTCGTTGATGAATTTCTGGACAATTATCGGTTTTCGTGTAAAATAATTATTTGTAATTATGATGTAGTAAGTTTGGAGGAAGAAGTTGGCTAATATTAAGTCTCAAATCAAGCGAAACAAACAAAACCAGGCAGCGCGCCTTCGCAATCGTGTCTACCGTGGTTCTGCACGCACC
>JAAYZW010000097.1 GCA_012514645.1 Chloroflexota bacterium | reverse complement strand
GCCCATAAATTTGAGCACATCCTTGTCGATGAATTTCAAGATACCAACTATTCGCAATACGCCATACTGCGCCACCTTGCACGGGTACATAAAAACCTCTACGTGGTTGGCGATGAAGACCAGTCCATCTATCGTTGGCGCGGTGCTGACTATCGTAATCTCGACCGTTTTAAAAGTGACTTTCCCAAAGCAGAAGTGATATTGCTGGAGCAAAATTACCGCTCCACTCAAACCATTCTCGATTGCGCTATGGCAGTGATTGACCAAAATCGCAACCGCACGCGCAAGCACCTCTTCACGAACGCAAAACCAGGCGAGAAGATCCGACTGGTTGTGGCAGAAGACGACCGCGAGGAAGCCTACCTGGTGGTTAGCGATATTCGCAATGGTATTCACGCTGGAATAAACCCGAGCGAGTTTGCCATCATGTACCGCACCAACGCCCAAAGCCGCGTGCTGGAAGAAGCCTTCCGGCGTGAGGGCATCAGCTATCGGCTGGTTGGGGCGCAGCGCTTTTATGGTCGCAAAGAAGTGCGCGATATGATCGCCTTCATGCGCCTGATCTACAACCCGATGGATGAAGTCAGCTTGCGGCGGGTTATTAACCTGCCTCCCCGCGGCATCGGCGACAAAACCATCCAGAGTCTGGCTGAACTGGCACAGAACAATGGTCTCAGTATGGGAGAAAATTTGCTTGCCCTGACCCAGCCAAACCACCCCAAATTGGCAGAACTGGGCAGAGCCGGCGACAGATTGGTACGTTTTGCTCATCTGCTCACTGATTGGCAGCGTATCGCCCGCGATAACACGCTCAGCATCCTTTTTGACCGGATTGTCAATGATACGGAATATCAGGCTTACATTCAGGACAAGAGTGACGAGGGGCAGGACCGCTGGGAGAACTTGCTCGAGCTGCGGGCAGTGGTGATGGAATATGAAACCCGCGGTTTGCAGGAGTTTTTGGAAGCGATGGCACTGGTGGCAGACCAGGACACCCTGCCCGAAACGCTGGACGCCCCCACCATGCTGACCCTTCATGCAGCCAAAGGGCTCGAATTTGACCGGGTTTATATTGTTGGGCTGGATGAAATGATCTTGCCCCACAGCCGCTCTCGCGACGAAGAGGAAGACCTGGCAGAGGAGCGTCGACTGCTATATGTCGGTATCACCCGTGCCCGCAAGAAACTTACCCTAATCCGCGCACTCAGACGCCGCAGCCCCTATGGCACCTATGAAGATACGATCGCTTCACGATTTTTGAGAGACTTGCCCTCCAGCCTTGTGCACCAGGATGTTTACGCCCAACCCCGCAGGAGCACTTTTACGCGGGATTGGGAGCAGCAGTCCCGCTGGGAGACGCCCGCCTGGATGCGCAACTTGCAAATACCACAAGACAAGCCCGCTAAAACCCGGTTTAAGAGCGGCATGCAGGTCAAACATCCCACCTATGGTCGCGGTGTCGTGAAAAGCAGCAAGCTCGAACAAGGCGACGAAACCGTGGAAGTCTATTTTGAGGGTCACGGTTTGAAAGCGCTGATTGCCTCGTTGGCGAAGCTCGAGATCATATAACAGACTC
>JAAYZW010000096.1 GCA_012514645.1 Chloroflexota bacterium | reverse complement strand
GCGTGCCGCCGCCGGCATTGTCATCAATATAGCGGTAAACCAGAGTTAACTCATCCGCGGTTACCATCGGACCCTTTTCATTGACCTTGATATGGCGGTTGCCTCCGGGTGTAACCACGGTCACGTTTGTGCGTGTTTCTCCCGAAACGGGGAGGGCTACGACCTGCAAGCCCTGTGCGCTCAACCCTTCCGCAATGGTCCTGCCAGTCTGACCGCCTAACAACCCGACCGCTATCGAAGGCTGGTTCAACTCGCCAAGCATGCGCGAGACATTGAAACCCTTGCCGCCAAAGTCGAATTGAACGCTATCAGCAATCAAAACATCGTTAAACCGAATCTCTGGGACGGTTAATTGCTTGTCGAGCGCGGGGTTTAACGTAACCGTAAATATCATTTCTTATCCTGGTCACTGGCAATTGTTGATGGCTTCTTTCGCGTTCCCATAATGAAGCCGATCAACGCGCCGATAAAGGTGGTGAAGCCGATCAGTAATCCTTTTCCTCCCCATTCCATGATCATGGGTCTTGCCCACAACATTACCAGGAAAAGGAAAAACATTGCAAAAGATTTAAGGTAGATCACCAGAATCTCTTTAAGCGAATAGCCTTTTTTCCAGATTTGGATAACCGTGACTAAAACTGCAGAAAGAAGGCTCAGTAAAACCACTGAAATGAACAGCACACCTGTGTCGGCGGGTCGGTAAAAAATTCCGTAATAGGCGCCTAATGCTGCCCCAACCAGCAGATATTGGAAATAGAGGCGATAGCCTTGTTTTATCGGGGCAACATTTTTGTTTTCGGTTTTACTCATAGTGTCCAAAATTCTTCAATCAAAACTTTTTCTGCCTCGCGCGTCCAGGTGTCGTTCGGTCCCATTTTTTCAGCAACGTGCGGATAATTCTTAGCCACTTCAGCCAGTGACAAGAGCGGGAGTTCTGGCATTTGCGGGTAGATGATGATCTTGCCAGTATACGTTCCGGCGATCATAGCATGCATGCCAGCGACAGCCTGGTTCAAGCCGCCAATGGCGGCAACACTCAGATTGGGCGAAAGAGAGCCCTCGTTAGCCTTTGACAAAACAGTTTCCTGGTCAAAAACTGTCGATCCGGAGGTGCCTGTCAACTGCATGTTGTTCAGGAAGATGTTATTAAGGTCGATCTTAATGGTGGTGCCATTGGGAACGCCGGCAAAGAAATTGAGCATGGCATCTTTGCCAAGCAAGAGCGCTGAATCTTGCATTAATTTGGCGTTCGGCACACAAACAACCACATCATCTGCCATCTTTCCATCAGAGAGCTGGCGAACAATTTCAACCAGGTCGACACCTGCTTTCATGGTATTGACCAGGATCAGCTCCTTGCCATTCTTCTCGCCGATCGGGTCGCCGGTCTGGCGCAAGGCTTCCAGCCTTTCGTCGTTGATGTCAGTCACCACCACCGTTTTTGGACCCGGAACCAGTTCAAGCGAGCGCTGCACGTGCATCTGCCCCATCGGTCCGGCTCCCCCGATAACCACAAGCAATCCGCCATTCTTCAGCTCAGAGCGATTGCGTTTTTCGCCGTAAGCAGCGCTTATCTCGGTGCCTGAGGTGCCAATATATGTGGTGTAGTGATAGTGAATGCGTCCGGCATCGATGACCACCTTGTCATCCAGCGGCTCCGTGTTGACAATGTTAAGCGTTCCGCGGAAAGCGATGTGTTTCGCAACTTCTCCAACAAACCCGGCACTGGTTGGTTCAATTAAAACAATATCGTCAAAGCCCTTGCCTTCGGTTTTTCCTTGAGCAAAGGGAGCTATTGTATCCAAATCTATCGGGCTAACCTCAATCACTTCAGCGTCCGCCCTTTTATAGAGATTAACCAAATCGCGAATCTGATCGTTGGTGTTGCTCAGGTAAATCTTGTTCGGCTTATCGAGTCCTTCCGCAAAGGTGTATGCTTTACCGGATTGTGGGTAACCATCAATCCACATACTACCATTTTCCAGCGGTGAGAGGCGGCGCCTTTGGGTGTAGGCTGCTTCGACACAAGCCCAGGGTTCTGTCAGCGCCGATTCTGAGTAGCCCAGATCGCCTTCCACCGGGATCAGGTAATCGGGGTCATCGGCTTCAAAGATTTCTTTGCCGATCAAATGATATTGAATCAGCCCACCCGGAATGGTGTAACCATAGGCTGTGGCAACCTTGTTTACATAAATATCCGGCTGGATCGCCAGTTTCTGACCTTGAGTAAAGCGTTCGTGCAGGTTCTCGCCAACTTTGATGACGGTGAAGGAGGCTTCATGACCGAGTCTGGTTGGCTCGGTAGACAAATCGCGGTTATAAAGCTTGGGATGCTGCCCACCCTGGTTGATCAATTTGACATCCGAGAAGCATAAACCAACCGCGTCCACACGCACCAAAATCTGGTCAGGTCCCGGTTCAGGCATCGGAAAGAACTCAGGCTTGCCATCACGACCAACATT
>JAAYZW010000095.1 GCA_012514645.1 Chloroflexota bacterium | reverse complement strand
CTTGTCCCGTTCCGCCGCCGGTGAATTGGATTTTTGTTCTTCCCACCCCCTCTAAAGAGGGGGACGGCGAAGCCGGGGGGTGGCTGCTTGTTCCCATTATGTGATCCTGTAGGGAACTGGACCTGCCTGTTCCGATTGTGTGGTTTTGTAGGGAACTGGCCTGCCTGTTCCGATTACATGACCCGGTTGAGGCAGGCCTCAACCCTACAAATTCTCCTACGCGCATCGATTCGCAGGGAACTGGACCTGTCTGTTCCAAATGTGTAGGCGTAGGGCGTGATTGGAAGCACCAGAAACTTTGACCAACGAGAATCTTGTCGTGCTTCCTATCCGCCGTGCGACGTCATCTTTTCCCACGGTCACTATAAAATGGCGGATTGAGGGCACACTTCGGCGGATTGGAGGTGCAATACGCTCTTTGCACTGGAATTATCCGGCACCTCCAATCTCGCCCTACAGCCTGATCTTGTCATCCTGAGCGCAGAGCCTCATCATCACCACCCCAGGGGACGGCGAAGCCGGGGGGTGAGAGAGGCGAAAGCACTGGTCAAAGAAAGGTGCAATGCCTCAAACAGAATCAAATCAAGCTGATCATACAGATCGGTATGAACGGTATCCGGGATAACCATCCGTTCCATATTATCCCGGTTATCAGCTCAAGAGCATCCTTACCAAAATAGCAGGAATGCACTTTTCCCTCTTGGAACTACTTCCTGATTATTTAGCTTTGAATTTCATTTGCCCAGGTTCTTAGTTCTTCCACAGAAGCATCGGCTTCGAGCACTTCTCCAAAGAGGAGCTTGGCGCCATCACAGGAAGGAAGCAATTCCTCATTGGTACTGCCCATATCACTGCCTAAAGATGTTGCAAAAGGCACAATTGTTTTCCCGGACAGGTCATAGCCTTCTAAAAAAGTGTTAATGATTGTCGGGGCGACAAACCACCAAATGGGAAAACCAAGGTAAAGAACATCGTACTGTTCCATATTTTCCACTTTATTGGCAATTGCCGGGCGATATGACTTATCATGCATTTCCTTGGTACTTCTGCTCTGCATATTGTTCCAATCCAAATCTGGCGCTGAATATTTCTCTGCCGGCTGAATCTCAAAGACATCAGCCTGGACAGCCTCTGCTAATCTCTTTGCGACCTGCTCCGTGGTTCCGGTTGCTGAAAAATATGCAACTAATTTTTTGTTCATATGGATCACTCCTTTGTGTCAGTTATTTCTAAAATTTAAGTTTTCTTTCGCAAACTATGTAAACCACAATTGATTATAAACCCTTAGCCTTGCTTTAGGTCAACATGTATGGTTATTGCTTTCAAAAACCGAGCAGTTGGGCGCTGACCGCGAGGCTGCCCGCCAGCGCCAGAAAAACGGCTTTAATAGTGCTTCCCCACTCTCGTGGGGATTAAGTTGTTGCCAGCAGGAGCAAAACGGCAAAACCGGGTGATAATGAGGGGCGGGGAGCGGGAAACAGGGAATGCTCACCCCCCTGCCCCCCTCTTTAGAGGGGGTGGTGTTTTAATCTGGCAACAGCAAACAAAATCTGCCCAATCCTCCGCACACCGCCTCCAGCCGCACTAGCCCCCCGTTATGGCTACGCGCATGGTGCTACTCTTCCGTCTAATCCCACCACCAGCCCCTTGCTTTGGCTACGCGCATTATGGTTGTTGGCTGCCCCCGGGTTTTGTCATTCTGAACGAAGTGAAGAATCCGAGCCTTTACCGACAAGATCCTTCACTATGCTCAGGATGACAGATGGGGAGCGATGGCAGGGAATACTCACCCCCCTGCCCCCCTCCAAGGAGGGGGTGGTGTTTTAATCCGGCAACAGCAAACAAAATTATGCCTAATCCTCCGCACCCCGTCTCCAGCCCCACTAGCCTTCCCTACTCGTTATGGCTACGCGCATTAAGGTCGTTGGCTGCGCCCGGGTATTGTCATTCTGAACGGAGTGAAGAATCCGAGCCTTTATCGGCAAGATCCTTCGCTATGCTCAGGATGACAGATGGGAAGCGGGAAACAGGGAATACTCACCCCCCTGCCCCCCTCCAAGGAGGGGGTGATAAGGTCGAATATTCTCACGCAAGCGGGACGCAAGCAGTAAAGAGGGGGTGGGGCTTTAATCCGGCAATAGCAGCGAATCGCGCAGGCGGGTGATCAGGCGGAGCTGGGTGGCGCGGTCTTCGACACCCTGCAACAACTGGCTCAGATCGGCGGCACCCTGACCCATAAAAGCAAAACGCCCGGCTTGCCCGGCATTGAGGCGCTGGCAAACCGAAGCCAACAGGTCTTCTAAAGCGGGCGCCGGCAAAGCAGCCAGACGGCGCGCTGGCAAAGATGCGGGCTGACGGGTCTGGAGCGTGCGGCTGATTGCCAGGCTTAGGGGGCTGTGCACGCCCGCCGAGAGGTTCGCTTCGATCAGCCACGAAAGAAAAACAGCCTGCAAGCCGGAAGCAAGAATCCGGTCTTTTAAGTTTGGATTGGCGCCCGAGAGCAGGGTTTCGAAATCCCATAACTGGTCAGGCGGTAATTGTTCTTTCAAATCAATTTGACGATCTGCATCGATGTCATTAATTCCTTCCACCGCTTTCATGAGGCTTTCGCCCGGCGCGTTCAAGTCCGCATGATCATCTGGGGTATCTTGCTGGCAGGAATATTGATGGTCTGTCAAAGTGTGTTTTATTTTAAAGAGTATATTAAGAATCGTGTCAAACTGACAAATTCCAGCGTCGACCAAGGTCTCAAAATAACTATTTAGCCCATCTGCAAGCGTATCAAAATGACATATTTCAGCAGGGGTCAGGGTCTCATTCTGACAAATTCCCTGATTTACTAAGGTCTCAAAATGACATAATCGCGGCGGCTCAGCCTTGCTTTGGATGAGCATCAACTTTTGCAGGTTGGATGACGTGGCAAAAACATGCAAGCTTTCGGTTGTAACCGGTGCGGGAAGGGCATATAGCCACGAGCTCAAAGCCTGGCGCAGGGTTTCGTCCTGGGCGGTAAGCTGCACCTCACTAACACGCAACTGCCAGTCGGTGCCGGTTTTGGTTTTGCGGGTTGCGGTGCGCACCAGGTATTGGCTGGCAAGCTGTCGGTTGGCGGCGCGCCAGTCGCGGGTATATTGCGATTCGGGTTGAATATCTTTGGTGCGAGGGCGACCGCGGTTGCTCTTGTTGGTGTGAGGGATGCGCTTGGGCAGGGTTTCGGACCCAATCCAGCTTTGCAGGGTTTCCAGCCCGCCAATCACCCAAAAATGGTTACGGTCATGCCCGCGTGCCCAGTCGATGTAACAGCAATTTTTTGACATCAGATAGAGCATGCCCAGGTCATCGCCCAGTTCTGGGAGCACATTCGTAAACCAATACCAGGGCAGCGCCAAAAAACTTTCCGGGCGGATCAGGTGGCTTGAAAGCTGGTCACACAGCCCCGATAAGTTGGCATCGAGCCGCGGGGAATTGAGCAGCTGGCTGACCACCTGATGGACGCTGCGTGCTTCGCCGAGCTGCGTAGCATCTCCTGGCAGTCGGTAAGGGAAGGTCAAAATCTGGCTGCGCGGACTGTTGAGCGCGCGCGTCAACACGGCGGCAGGCTCTTGCGCCAGGTCTTGCTGCCCGAACCAGGCTGCCAAATCATCGGCATCGCCGGGGGTGAGCATTTGACCACGGTAGTGGTAGGTGTTTGGCATGCGCCTGATCTGACCATCTTTGAACTGGTGTGCCGGCTCGGCGCGTTCGACGAACCAGTCCATTTGCCCATTCTTGAAGATGCGGAAAAACTTAGCCCGGCTAATGGAGTTGCCGAGCATGCGCAGGATTGATTGAACGTCGACGGTGACTTCGTTGCCAGTTTTGGGATAAAGCTGGCTGGCGCCGTCGTCTCGGGAAGAAAAGTAAAAAGCCTGGCGGAGGGCGGCGGCGATGAGCACCGGCGCGGCACCGACAAAGGGCACAAAACGGAGCAGGTAGGTGGGCAAAGCGACGATCCTTTCGGGGTTAATGATCGCGTCGCTGATGTTGGCAGCCCCTGGTTGGATCTGGAGCGTGTCAGCATCTGTGCCCATGGGCACACTTTGTTGCAGGTTTAGGCGAAAATGTTTGCCGGAGTGGTCTTGCACAACGGTTTCGATCAGGGGAAAGTAATGGCAAAGACCGGAGTAGATCTCTGGCTCGGCGGCGATAATATAGTTGCCATCATAGAGCTGCTGGCTGCCGAAAAGCAAATCAGAAAGCGTATCGTCGTTCAACGCGTTGAGCGTGGTTGTGATTTGCGTCCAGACATTGTGCTCGGTCATTATCAATTACCTGATGTTAAGAATAGCAGGTTCTTCTTGCGAAAACTAGAGAGCAAAAGCGGAAATTTAGGCACCAGTTTTTCCACTTTCGGCAACTTTTGCCTCAAAAAGTTCAGCCGCGCCAGCCAGGCACTCCGAAATTGAGCTGCCATGGCTGGCTGTGAGCGTCTGCATTTCTTCTTTGCTGATCACTGAATCAGGGCTCAGGTTGCCCGCGGCAAACATGCGGTAATATAGCAATTCGACCAATTCAGACTGGGAAGGTTGACGGAAGGGCACATATAGCCCTAAAAATTGGCTGAGCGGTCCAATGTTGCTGGTGACGTTGTTGATATCTTGTAAGAAGATCACCGTCTTGATTTTCTTGTTACTTTCTACAGACCATTCCAGCAGTTGAGTGAGGTATTCCTGGTCTACCGGAGGACCATCGAGCACGATCAATAGCTGGTCACTGCTGTCTTGCAGGCGTTCAAAAATGCTATCCATGCGGTTGGCGTTAGAGCGGGAAGAGGGCAGGGAAAGCGTCTCGATCAGTGCCATCAGGAAGTGGCGCGGCTCGGTCAGTGTGTTGGTGTTCATATACATACCGAAGATCTGACCGGTATTTGGCGAGGAGTAATGTGTGGCGGCGATCTTCATTGCCAGCATGCTTTTGCCTCCGCCGGCGGGTCCGGCGAAAACACCGAGGTTTTTGGCTGGATCGCTGTTATCATAAATGAAGTCATTCGCAACGGAGAGCACTTTGCGCTGCTCTTTGATGCCTGGGAAGAAATGGCGCGTGTCGGCATATCTCCTGAAGGGGTGTTCAAAAAAATTGGCTTGCAACAACTCGAAACTGTCTGGCATAGGTCACCACCATATATTTTATACCAGAAGGTTAGCAAAAACGAGGAGTTAAGTCAAGTAGTTAAATAATATTGATCAGTTGCTTAAACTCAACGCGAAAAATAAATAACAACATTATTCTGACTTGATATTCTGTTCATATTATTGTAAAATTGCGTCAAGGTACATTTCACGAAAAGGACGCTTATGGCAATTATATCCTTGGTTAACCGAAAAGGCGGGGTAGGAAAGTCTACCATCAGCATCAATCTTGCTGCCGGGCTGGCAATTCATGAATCCCGCAAAAAGAACAGTAAGCCGGTTTTATTGATCGACATGGACGATCAGCTCTCTGCCACGATTACTGCCATGGGGGGCGGTTTTTCGGAAGCGTTTGTGCCTGTGATCACCGCAGACAACAATTACCCCCAGGCGCTCGAAAATGGCTTTAGTGCCAGCGAATCGCTGATTGTCGACTCACTTTTACCGCGCAAGCGCGATCAGAAGGTCAAACTTTTTCGCACCAATAAAGCCCGCATGGAAGGGCTGGAAGCAAGCCTGAAATTGCGCGATGAAGCCGACTTTCAACTGACTTATTTTTTAGAACCAGTCCAGGACGACTACTCTTATATCATCATCGACAACCCACCTTCCGCCGGAATGCTGCCGATGAACTCGCTTGTCGCCAGCTCGCATGTGCTTATTCCAATCGAGCCAGACGGTCTCTCCCTGATCGGGCTGGCAGATATTTTGCGAATGGTAGAAAACGTGCGACGCACCAACAATCCTGATCTGGAAGTGCTGGGCATCATCCCCTCCCGTTTTCGCATGGTCAGGCGCCAATCGCAAGATGTGATCGCGGAATTGGAGCGAATTTATGGGCACTTGCTGCTCCCCTACATAAAAGATTTAGCCGATATCTCAGCAGCTACCACCGCAGGGTACGATGTGTTTTCATATTGCCCCGAAAAATCGCAAGCCTATCGCTGTGTGTCTAACCTGGTCGACGCGGTTTTGGGGAAACTGGGGGCGGCTTAATCTGTGCCCATGGGCGCAGTTTGGCGGATTGAACAGGAGTAATAATGGCAAAAGAAATTAAACGTAGTTTTGGAACCTTACTGGAAACCACCAGCGGGGCTTTTGAATCGAGCCAGCAAACCGATGAGCAGGCAATCACCAGCGGTCCAAAGATGACCAATCACCGCCAAAGCGTCTATCGCGTGCCGGTCTCGATGGTTCGCCCCGATCGCTTCCAGGCACGACTTTTGCTGCCGCTGCCACTGCGCAACCGATTTTATGGTGGCTCGCGCGACTGGCGCGAAACCGTTTTGGACTGGTTTGCACTGGCAAAAGCTGACCGCCTGGTCAGGCGCGTGCTGGATGAATTGATCATTTTGGGTGACTCGCTGCACGACACCGGGCAGATCAAACCGGTCACCGGACAAATCGCCAATATAGATGGAAAAGATGTTTTCAGGATGCTCACCGGCGAGCGGCGTTTTTGGGCGACTGCTATCCAGGCTGTGGTTGGCGAGGACCCGGATGAGCCATATGTGCTCGCGTTGATTGACAACCAACCGTCACTCGAAAAGCAAATTGCCGAAAACATGGCATACAAAGCGCTAACGCCGGTTGGCAAAGCCCGCGCTGCCGCCCGCCTGGTGCTGGAGGCTAATCAGGTTGAACCTGCCGAAGGCGAGAAAGAACTTGACTATTTCAAACGCGTGGCTGACCTGCGCTTGAATGATGAGGTTAAAGACCTTTTGCAGAAAAATTTGCAAATGGAGCGCACTTATTTCGGTCGCTTGATGAAGTTTTTTGAGCTGCCGGAAGAGTCGCTTGAACTGGCAGACCGCTCTGAAATGCCCGAGCGCGTGCTGCGTGAGATTATGCAGCATGACCAGAAGCTTTGGCCCATGGCGGTGGAATATTTCGCTGAATTCGACAACCGCTCTTACCTGGACGTGCAGGCTTTTCTGGAGCGTGAATCTGGCAAAACCCAGACCCGCACACCGCGCATCCCGGTCGACCCGCTCACAAAATCTGCCCGCAGCCTGAAAAAGGTGCTTTTGCAGATGGATGAATTGCCCCAGAAAGATAAATCTGGCTCTATGGCAGATGCCTTGATTGGTGATAGTGACAAAAAAGAAGCCCAGGAAATCGCTGACCGCATCTCTGCCCTGGCGCAGGCGGTGCAGATTCGCGTGAACGCCTTGAAGTAACCGCTTCGCGCTGACGCAAGTTTTGTTGTCAAACTGTGCCCACGGGCACAGTTTTGGTTTCAATACTCTCATTTTGCTGGCAGTAATCCCACCCCCTCTTTACTGCTTGCGTCCTGCTTGCGGGAGTGGGGGCAGGGGGGTGAGAGAACTGGCAAAGAGCGAATCCCCGCCTCAGGCTGGTCCACGCAGCGGGGATGAGGTGCCCAGTGGAACCTCTGACGGTCAGGTTTCGCACTCGGCACGATCTGTGTAGGGAACTGGCCTGCCTGGTCCAAAAACTTCATCTCGTCAATTCCCTCGTGGTCGAGGCAGGACGCTGCCCTGCGTAAAATCATCTCCCTCCTGGAGAGGCGAAGTCCCGCCCCAGGCTGGTTCCGCGCAATGAGGTTTCGGGAAAAGCTGGTCAGCGAGAACATAGATATCACCACTACTTCGTAGTTCACTCCCGCTTGCTCTGCCGCTGGGATCTACGACCTCCTCTAGCGGAGAAGGCAAACCCAATCAATCATCAGCCACCTCCGCCGCACTCCCTGCATGAGTCATTTGATTCTCACGGCCCACCACACTTCGGACACTGCGAGCCCCCTATCTGTGCCTCGCGCGATGCTAAAAATGACGCAAAGGGGGCGTGGCAGTCTGCCTGTAAAGTTTTTCTGGTAAAAGTGGAGTTCTGACAACCAAAAACAACTGACCACATCGGTCCATTCTTCGCAATCACGAGCCGTAAATATTTTTCGAGAGCTTCATCAGGCGTTCATCCTGAGCGCACAAAGCTGATAGTCTCAAAATGACATATTCACATGTTTCATGCTCTGCGGGCGGGACCATCGGCTCATTCGGGGGTAAAGTTTCGAAGTAAAGCCCACAACATGCGCGTAGCCATGTCGCTAATTATCGGTGGAGGGATCGTTTTGTCCTGCTGAGAGGCACAAACATTGTGCGCGTAGCCATAGTGGATAAGAACGCTGTTGGTGGTAGGGCGGGTTTGGCTTGGATAAGAGGTGTAAATTTAGATTCTTTATCACATTCATGTCGCGGTTAGAAACTATCGCTTGAAGATGGTTCTATAATGCGCGTAGCCACAACGCTAAACATGGGTCGAGGGATCGTTTTGTCCTGCTGAGAGGCACAAACATTGTGCGCGTAGTCAAAGTTGATGTGCGCGTGTTTGCTGTTGGGGCGGGCTTGTGGTTGGTAAAGAGGTCAATGCTGTTTCCTTTCACTTTCGCACTTGATCATATCTGACCGATCAAAGATGCCTCGGTGTTGCGCGTAGCCAAAGCGGTGAGAATTCCAGGGGCGATAGAGAGGTGGGGGATGCTGTTATCACCAGAGTCTTAGCAAAACAAATTAATGCGCGTAGCCAGAAT
>JAAYZW010000094.1 GCA_012514645.1 Chloroflexota bacterium | reverse complement strand
GCTGCGGCACTACCAATTGCGGCTTGGGATTTGCCGTTCAATCGAGAAATTCTGGTCGCTGAATCAGCCATGCTGTTACCACCAGAAGATTTGGACGCATTAGCCAAAGCTGTCTCAGAGTTAATTGGCGATCCAAACCGTCGAAAAGCGCTGGGTGAAAGAGCGCAGGAACGGGTGCTGAGCAGGTTTGGTATTGAGCGTTTTGTGAAAGGGATGACCCAGGCTTATTTAACCATTCTGGGCGAAGATTGCAACAGTTCTGTTATATGATCCTTCTCTATCATCTCGTTTTCCCTGATGACACACCAACTGATGCCTGGAACGCTGGTGGGATATTGCGCTTGTCTGCATTTGAGCGGCAATTATCTTGGCTCAACCGACGGTTCCCTATAATTTCATTGGATGATTACATCGAAAATCTTTCAAAAGATCAAAGTAACAAGAATAAGTATTCAGCGATCACTTTTGATGATGGTTATCGTAACGTAATTGATCTTGTTTCGCCATTCCTGATAAAGCAACGCTTCCCAGCGACTTTCTTTGTCACAACCAGCCATTTGGAAGACGAATGCTTACTCTGGTTTGTGTATATTAACGCACTTTGCAGCGATGGACCGTATTCTCTGCTTGAGGTAGCTGGAGACACTCTTCCTCTTGACCATCCCAAGAACAGGAAAAAAACCTACCAAACCCTAATTAATATGGCTCGCCAGAGTGGTGATCCGAAGGGTTTCGTCCTTGAGTTGTCCAGATGTTATCCTTTACCCGATGGGGTAAAGAACATGTACGAAGGACCAACAAGAGATCAATTTTTGGCATTCAGAAACTCTAATTTGTTAACATTGGGAGGTCATACTCATTCCCACCCTTATCTTGACCAGATATCTATGGCAGACCAAGCATTTGAGATTAGACAAAACAAAGCAATTCTCGAAGAATTGACACAAAAATCAGTAGGCTACTTCGCCTACACGGGGGGTATTTATACCGGGATTACCATCAATGTTGTCAAGCAGGCAGGTTTTGAGGCAGCTCTTGCTGTTCGACCAAAAGATTTAGGGGACAACAACTTGTTCGAACTGCCCCGAACCGATATTTATTCACCTTCAATGATTAAATTCGGATTAAAAGTCCGTGGAGGGGCAGGATTGATTGAAAAAATAGTAAGGAGAAAGCAATAGGGTGTCCAACAAATCTTTACTTATGATTGGCAACTTCCTGCCATCGCCGAAACACAATAAGAATGTCTGGCATTTCTTATCCGAAAAATTAGCGGATGCCGGGTGGTCTGTTATCACAACCTCAGATAAAGAGAGCCAGTTTCTAAGGCTGGCAGATATGCTTCTGACAATATGGCGAAAGAGAGACGCTTACCAGGTTGCTCACATAGACGTTTTCAGCGGGAAAGCCTTCCTTTACGCGCAATTATCGACCATTTTGTTGAAGAAGTTTCACAAAACCATTGTCCTCACTTTGCATGGTGGCGGGCTTCCTGAGTTTGCTAATAAGCGACCTCGTGCTGTAAGGCAGGTGCTATCTGCTGCCGATGTTGTGGTCACGCCCTCTGCTTATCATCAACAAGCTTTTTCACATGACCGGTCAGATATAAAACTAATTGCCAACCCGATTAATCTGCAGGAATCTATCTATCGAGAAAGATCAGTTGCAGCTCCTCGACTGATCTGGGTTCGGGCTTTCCATGATGTCTATAATCCAAACATGGCTATTCGCGTCTTACATCTGCTTTCTCTTTCATATCCGGAGGTTTTTCTTTATATGCTTGGACCGGATAAGGGCGATGGCAGCCTTGACAGTGCATTGAAATTATCAAAGGAGTTAGGCATCGAATCAAAGCTGCAAATTGTGGGGCATGTGACTCATGATGAGGTTCCTCGTTGGCTCGACCAGGCTGATATTTTTATTAACACCAGTAATTACGATACTGCCCCCCGCAGCCTGCTTGAAGCCATGGCAAATGGACTTTGTGTGATTTCCACCAATGTTGGTGGAATTCCACTGATGGCTACAGACAATGTCGAAGCAATTTGGGTTGATCCGGATGATTTTGAGGCGATGGTTTTTGCTGTTAAGCAAGTGTTGGATAGCCCTGATCTGGCAAACAAGCTTTCCAAAAACGCCAGGCTCCGAGCTGAACTATCTGACTGGTCTGCGATCCTGCCAAAATGGGATGCATTGTTTTCAAAGTTACTTCAATCCAACTAACATATGTAAACTATGACACTTAAATCTAAGCTATTGAGAAACCTTGTTTTGCCAGCTGGAGACCTGTTCTTTGGTCAAAGGATGATGAGGCGGTTAAAATTTCTTGAAAAAGCACAATTTTGGAGCAACCAGGAACTCCTTAATCGCCAAAACAAGGATTTGCAAAGCTTGATTCGAACTGCATATGACGAAGTTCCCTTCTATCGGGATTTGATGCTTCACCGAGGGATACTCCCTTCAGAAATTCTTTCCGCTGAGGACCTTACAAAACTTCCGGTGGTCACCAAGAATATGCTATCCGATGCTTACCCTGGGCGTGTTAAGAGAAAAACAGGTCAAAAGACATATGAATCGAGGACATCGGGATCCACGGGTAAAAATTTTAGCGTTCTCGAGGATGCAGAGACGGCTGGCTGGTACCGCGCCTCCTTTTTGCTCGCGCTCGAATGGTCGGGATGGAAGATTGGTGAAGCGCATTTACAAGCAGGTATGACCCTTACCCGAAGCGTTGACCGGCGTCTGAAGGACATGTTACTGGGCTGTCACTATGTTTCCGCATACCAACTGGATGACACTCATTTGTATGCTATTCTAAATACCATCGAGAATAAGCGGCTTCAATATGTTTGGGGCTATCCAGGCAGTATCTATCACCTCGCAAAACGTGCAGAGGAAGCTGGTTGGAACCGACCATTAAGAGCTGTTTCGACCTGGGGTGACAGCCTCTATCCAGCTTATCGGTCGCTTATCGAACGAGTTTTTCAATGCCAGGTTTTTGACACTTATGGATGCGCCGAGGGTTTCCAGGTGGCTGCGCAGTGTGAATATGGCAGTTACCATATTCATGCGTTGGATGTGATTGTCGAATATCTCGATGACAATGACCAGCTTGTTCCAGAAGGTGAAGTGGCAAACCTCGTAATTACCCGCCTACACCCTGGACCGATGCCGCTCATCCGTTACAAGGTTGGCGACCTTGGCATCTCAGCCGCCTCCAAGTCTTGCCCATGTGGCAGGGAGCTGCCGCTTCTGCAATCTATCCAGGGACGAAACGCTGATATGGTCACGACTCCTTCAGGAAATCGTTTGATCGTCCATTACTTTACAGGGATTTTGGAGCATTTTACGGAGATTGATGCCTTCCAGGTTGAGCAGGACCGACTTGACCATATTATTGTTCGCATTGTTCCTAATGTTGAGATTGTTCCCACCATGAAAGAGAAAATTATCCAGGCGTTGAAAGAAAAAGGTGCCCAGGAATTGGAAGTTGATATAGAGGTTGT
>JAAYZW010000093.1 GCA_012514645.1 Chloroflexota bacterium | reverse complement strand
GGAAGTACAACCCATCGATGATTTCTGCCGGAGCGGTGAACCAGCGCTCGCCCAGCGCGGCTACGCGGATGCCAAACTCAGTGCCATTGCGTGCCATGGTGTAGACGATGGTCGAGTGTTTTACTTTGCCGACAGGTTCAAGGGTGGCTTTTGCGGCTGGCATGGAAAGGTTTAGGAAAGTATGGTCGTTGCTGTTCAGAAATTCAAAAACGGCAATCTTGTCTTCATCGCTGAAGGATGTTTTGACAATGCTCGGGGCAATTTCACGGATCAACAGTGAAGTCCCTGCCTTGTTGCGGTTATGCACCTCGTCTCCCATTTGCAGCGCCTGGGCGATCATAACCTTCAGGTCGAGCGGACCGTGAATTTCGATTGTCTCTTTCAGCAGCGGATAGAGGACAGTTTCCATCCAGTTGAGATGCTCGATGACCTCCGGACCGTAAGCGCCCATGCGCAAGACCTTGCCCAGGCCTTCGTTCAGCGTACAGTAAGCACGGTTGCCGTAAGCTTTATTTTCGATGATCCAAACCGGCATTTTCGACGTGACCACACCCGCCATCGGACCGACAGCATCGTGGTGGTGACAAGGATCAAAGCGCAGTTTACCGGAAGCAGCATAATCGGCAGCCTCTTCCGGGGTTGATGCGAGACCTTCATACATAATCCCTGCCATCACGGCTCCCCGTAGAGGACCAGACATTTTCTCCCAGGTAACCGGCGGACCGGCGTGCAGGAAGAGATCATTTGCCATGCCTGGGATGACTTCTCCAGCCACACCCAAGCCAATCAGGGTAGGCTGACCGTTTTGGATTATCTCCAGGGCTTGCTTGTTTGCGTTATCAATTAGGTTTTGCAATATCTTCTCCTTTCCAATAATTCCTTAGTTCGATTTATTCAATCGTCCCAGCAAATCCAGCATTTTCTTTTTACCACCTGCTTTTGGCTTCCAGTTCACATGGACTGCTGTGACATTCTGAGACTTAAAGTCAGCATAAAAAGACTTTAACCCCATATTGACAATTTTGAGTTCTTTCTTGAAGAGGTCATTTACTGACATTTCAAGCTCCTTTCGCTGCTCGCTGAAGCACTCTGTCGGTCAGCCGCACAGCCTGGGCGTTTGATGGCATCACGATGATGCTTTCGGCTTCAAGTTTCGCGACTGATTTTTCAAAGCCCTGGCTATCAAGGTCGGTTCCGCATACATAGGCGATGACGACCAGATCTTTGCCTTCTGCAGATAGTTTTTGCCTAATCTCGCGAACCGATTCAGTCACCGCGTCGGCAGGGTCTTCGTGAGCACCAAAACCAAGCACAATGTCGACCAAAACCACAGCGGTATGTCCATCCACTTGGGATTCAAAAAAGTCACTGCGGGTTTGCGGGTCGATCATCGGATGAGGTCTGCCGCGAGTGAATTGGTCTTCACCCAGGTCCAGGCAGATGTGCCCACGCCCTGCTGGTAAATTTTCAATCGCCATATTTGCGGTGAGCGGGATGTTGGAGTAGATCTGGTGCCGGTCGCCAAGCAGTTTCATGGCTTCATCAGCCAGGGTTCCGCCAGTGAAAAGCGCGCGCAATTCGGTTTGGTCTGCCTTTAACTTAGTGGCTTCAGTGGCAACAATCTGATCGATCTGTGTTTCTGGCAGAGAGAATCCGGTAAAATCTTTCGCTTGTTTGCCGCGCAAGATGTCAACAGCCTTGTGGGCAGCATCTTCGAGACTGACGCAAGCAATAGCGCCAGCCGCTTCAATTGCAGCGCGATCTCCGCCGATAAAATCAATCACCACTGGTTTCGGGCTTGTGTTAACAATGGCATAAATTTTTTCAGCAACCGAAGGAGCCGGGGGTTTGGAAATTAAAATGATTACGTCAGTGTCAGGATCAGCGATTAAAGCCTCAAAGCCCTGGATCATCATGAGACCGCCGATTTCCTCTTTCAGGTCCCTGCCGCCGGTGCCTATCACCTGTGAGAGACCTTCACCAAGCCGATGAATCTGGACGGTCACTTCCTGCGTGCCAGTTCCCGATGCGCCAACGACACCAATCTTTCCGCGGCGCACAGCGTTGGCAAAGCATAACGGCACGCCGTTGATAATCGCGGTGCCACAGTCGGGTCCCATCATTAACAGCCTCTTCCCGACCGCTTTTTGCTTAAGACGAAGCTCGTCTTCGACAGCGACATTGTCTGAAAACAACATCACATGCAAGCCGGCATCCAGAGCCTCTTCCACCTCTGCCGCTGCGTATTGCCCGGGCACAGAGACCACGACCAGGTTTGCATCGGGCATGTTTTGGATCGCAGCGCGCAGCGTCGGCGGCTGGTAATCATCATCGACACCCGATTCAGCGCTTTTATTAAGATATTCGTTGAATGCCGCTTCAATCGCCTGCATCGAAATTTGTGTATCATCATACTTCGCCGCGATAAAAAGGTCGTTGACTGTCAGCGTTTCAAAGTCGTCGGTCGCGAGGTCAAGATCCCTGGCAAGCTCCAGGTTGAGGTCGGTGCCCATCCCTACCAAAACATCCTGAACACCTTCCAGCTTTTGCAGCTCACGCGAGAGCAGCATGAGGGTGACAGAATCGTAATAAGCGTTTCGTTTAATAATCGTATGTGGGGTCATTGTATTGATACGGGCTATAGATAAGCCTGTACCTCCTCTTCTTCCTTTAATATGTCTGCCGCTGCGCGGCGATACCAATCCAAGGCGCAAACCAGCCCAAGCAAAAAGTCAGCACCTGAGGTGGCACCATATTGCAGCACCTGGTTGGCAAAAACCAGTGGGTTTTCGTATTTTTCAAACAAGCAAGCACGTATCAGACTTTGGTGACTGCGGCTAATTTTACTATTCGCGGCATGCCTTAGCAT
>JAAYZW010000092.1 GCA_012514645.1 Chloroflexota bacterium | reverse complement strand
TGCGGGTCAACGCTATGATTACTACTGATAGTGATCAGGGTGGAGCAGGTTTTCATGCCCAGTGGGATGCCACCTTTGTTCATCCGCTGCGGGCAATGATTGAGGCAGTGTTTGACGATTTACGCTCGATGGAACTTTTGAAAAATCTGGTGTCTTTCAAGTACAACAATGACGCCTTCGAACGCGTGATTTACAGTGAAAGTCACGACGAAGTCGCCAACGGCAAAGCGCGAGCCCCACAGGAAATTGACCCCCACGACCCCACCAGTTGGTTTGCCCAAAAACGTTCCACCCTGGCAGCAGGGCTGGTCTTCACCACGCCAGGGATCCCGATGATCTTCCAGGGTCAGGAATTTTTGCAGGGCGATTGGTTCAAGGATGATGTTCCGCTGGATTGGGCGATGAATGACGACTTTCACGGCATCGCGCGCTTGTATCGCGATCTGATCAGGCGGCGCAGAAATTGGAATGATCAAACCCGTGGTTTGCGTGGTCAGTTTTTGAATGTCTTTCACGTCAATGAAAATCATAATATTCTCGCCTTCCAGCGCTGGGATCAGCACGGCAAGGGCGATGACGTTGTCGTGGTTGCCAACTTTGCTAATGAATATAAAGAGAATTATGTCATCGGCTTACCGGCAGAAGGATTGTGGAAATTGCGGTTTAACAGCGATGCTGAAATTTATAGCGAGGCGTTTGCCAATACCAATAGCGCTGATGTTGAAGCTCAGCCGGGTGAAAAGGATGGATTCTCACACCATGGCGCTGTCAACGTCGGTCCGTATTCATTGTTGATTTACAGCCAGGACAAATAGTTCAAAACTGAAAGAATGAGCTCAGAAAACATCTGTTCGTGAGACCTGTACTGCTCGCTGCGATCTTAGCATCATGAGCATGGTCTCCTATGAATGAAGATGGGACGGCATGGCAACCGCCCCCTATGATTATGATAACCAAGGTTTGTTTTCACATTGAGAATTGCTGTGAAACATACCCCTCCCGAGCATCGATTTATCGGTTAAAATATACGCATGGATTGATCATGCGCAGCATAACACCCACCCCCTCCCTGGTTTTGGCAAAACACGTTGGGAACGACGTGGTCCGGAGGGTTGCGCCCTACACAATCGAATCCTATCCCGAGCTCGTCCGCGAAGTCGCCGCCCTTGCCTATCAAAACAAGGACTACCTGCTTTTCTATCGTGGGCAGGACCGCGACTATCTCAACAAAGCCGGCAGCAGCAGCTATTACCCCACAATCTACCGCAAAGATGTTCTCACCGCCCACGAAATCCGGCTGCGTTTCGACATGCTCGAACTGGCTGAACATCTGCTTGCCGAAGCTTTTGATTCGGGTGGGCTGGAAGGTCGCCAGGATGTGCGCCGCAAGAGCTACATCGCCTGGAGCATCTTGCAGCACTATAAGGTCTGCGACACGCCCCTGCTGGATTTCACCCACAGCTTGAGGGCTGCCGCCACCTTCGCGCAATACAACAACCGGGAAGAGCGCGGTATCGTGGCGGTTTTTGGTCTGCCCTATACCACCAACCGTATCACCTACAACAGCGAGCACGACCTCGTGATCGTGCGCCTGCTTTCCATCTGCCCCCCGTTGGCACTGCGCCCCTACTTCCAGGAAGGCTACCTGGCGGGCACCCTGGACATCACCCGCGATTATATCGACAAATCCGAGTTGGATTTCAACAATCGGTTGGTCGCCAAGTTTTCCATTCCGAACAACCCTTCTTTTTGGGGCAAGGACTTCGCAGGCATCCCCGAGCCTCTGCTTTTCCCGCCCGACGACCGCATGGCAGAAATCTGCGCCAGGGTCAAAACCCGTTTGATCGATGATATGAAGAACGTCTTCATGACCTAAAGACTTGTCCGTTTTCGGGCGACCGCGTGTTGTGAGTAATTCACAATATGACAATAAACGACGGTTTTTTTGCCCTAATAAATCGATAGTTACATAAACGTACGGTAGGAGGGGGTTCCAAGCGTGAGCACTCAATGACCACTTACATAGTCAGACCTCCCGAACTCAGGAACTGCGGACGGGCACTGAAAACCGGTAGTTAACCGTGATTCCAACGGGGTGAGTTTGGCTGATTAAAATTTCAGCTTTGCTCACGTCCTGAACCCACCCCTGTGGTAGTTATCGTTTCAGGGACAACAACATTGTTGTAGGCTCCAATTCGGTGTCCGAATAACCCTGCATTCTACATTTTTGGTCTAAAAAATCCATATTAAGAATTGTTGGTTTGTGGTCGACGAGGTTGAAGTGCACCAGTTTTGCGGTAAAATC
>JAAYZW010000091.1 GCA_012514645.1 Chloroflexota bacterium | reverse complement strand
TGCCGTTCGTGTTCATCGTAAACCAAGCCTTCAAAAATCGCCTTTTTCACAAAATCCTCTTTTCGTGTTTCAGCTTTAGTATAGAAGGAGATTGTTAGATTATCGTTTAACTTTTCGGTTGGTCTCCAAACCCGGTAACAACATCTACGCGGGTGCCGGTCGGTTCGCCGTGGAAATACTGGTTAAACGGCACTTCCGGGGTGGTCCAGCGATAAAGCCATTTTGCATCCTCAGCTTTCATGTTGATGCAGCCATTGCTCATAACCTTGCCCCAGTTGGAATGCCAGTAAGCGCCGTGGAAGGCGACCCCCTGGATGGTGATATAACTCACCCAGGGAACACCAGGCAGGTCATAGAGATTGGGGTCGTCGGGCTCGTTCACCATGCGCCGGCAGGGTCGTTTTCGCTCTGTCATCCAGCGACCCATCGGCGTGGAACCGTTTCTTTCACCGGTGGAGACTTGCGTTTCCCAAACGGGCTTGTTGAACTCAAAGGCGCGCACCATCTGAGTGCTTAATTCCAGGACAAGGCGTTTCTGGTCCTGCGGAATCTCTGGTCTCAGCGGCGTGACTTCTTCAGGTTCGATACGTCTGACAGTGTAGGATCTGACAAAATAAGAAACACCGCTAAAGTCATCCCATAACTCGTACCATGGAAACCCCTGATCATCGGTGGTTTTGCCTACGATCCAGAAATTGTTTTCGTAATAAAAAGTTCGATGAATGTCACGGACATTGGGTCGGCTATAGACTGGCACGATTGGAACGGTTATCTGACCGAGGCAGCCTTCGGCTGGAATCGGGCGTCGGTCGATCGGATTAGGGCGGTTATAGACCGGCTGAACCCAGGAAGCATCGAGATACTCGCCGTTGCCGATCTCATACCAACCCAGCCGCTGCCCGTTAATGTTGGTGGTGTGCACCATTCCTTTGATCTCGACGATGTCATCATATACAAGCATATCCAGGGCTTCGGCTAAATGTCCTGGTTCTTTCTTGACCTGAAGTTTATAGCGCAAGACGCGACCGAGACGATCGTTGGGTCCCCAGCCAAACAAGGCAGCAGAAGTGGGTTTGGGCTCGGTCATCATCATACCTAAAGCGCCTAACCCCATAGACTTTAGAAAATTTCTACGTGTTAGTTTTAAATTTTTCATTTCAATAGTGTACGTTAACTGGTATACCTACGAAAGCCCAGTTGTATAACCATTCGGCTTCACTGGTCTCCATATTCACGCAGCCATAGCTCATGGGAGTGCCAAAATTGTTATGCCAATAGGTGCCATGAATGCCATATCCCTTATAAAAATACATCACATAAGGGACATCAGGTAAATTGTAGCCGGGTCCAACCATGTCATCGGAGCGCAGTTTAATCCACACATAAAAAGTGCCAGTGACAGTAGGCGTAACATCCAGACCGGTGGACACCAAAAACGAATTTACGATCGTTGTGTCTTCATAGGCATACAGCCTCTGTTCGTTCAGGTTGATATCAATCCATTTGTCACCCAGCGAAACCACCTCAGGCGGCTCGTAAGGCTCGGGTTCGTAGAGAAAAGGCTCAATCTCAACGGTTGGCACGGGAGTCTCAGTGGGCGTGGCAGTTGGTGTGGGCGTGTCAGTCGGCGTAGGTGTGTTGGTCGCCACTGGGGTCGCTGTGTTGGTCGGTGTATTGGTTGGTGTGGTGGTGTTGGTAGGCGTCAGGCTGGGTTTTATCAGCGGGTTACTTTCGTTTTTAATTAAAAATTGCTGCCCTGCCACCGGACGGTCAGGAATGATTCCGACCGAATAGAGACCAAAAATGATCAGCCCGGCAATCAATGCCAAAAGGAGGATAGCCCATGCAGGTCTGTGGCTTCGCGCGGTTCGTTGAGCCGTATCTGCGCTGGTAAGATCTTCTTCTGCGGGAGCCCACTGCCCGGCAGTCTCCAGGCGCGAGCGGGCACTCGACCAGCGCATCGCTTTGTAAACATAAGGGTTGTCGGGGGTGGACTCGAGCAGCTCACGCAGTAAGACTGCACTCTCCTCAGGTTCTGAAAGCCCGGCAAGGATCAGTTTCGCGTCACTATTTTCCGGCGAATTAATCAGGGCGCGCTCTGCCAGTTGCCTTGCAAGCGCAGAATCACCATCCAGGATGGCTTGTTTTGCCTGCCGGATGAATTCAGGAGCGTTTTTAGCTTGCTCGATCATCGACTCTCGTTTTCACCATATTGCTATGGTTGTTTTACCTCTTCGTCATTCATGTAACAACTGATTCCCGCGAAGATACCTTCTGCCAGCAATTCTGGCTGGGTCTTCAGGATCTCCTGGTCAAGATTCAGAAAGCCCAGTTCAATGATCCCTGCAGTGGTGTAAGGGCTGATTTCATCAAAAGCGTGGTAGGAGGTCATGTCAGTTGTTACCGACTGATAATGATACCTTAAACCTGTGATGTTCGCATAACGGTCTGCCAAACACTGCACAAGCCTTGTGGAACTCTGATCACCTTTTTGCGAAAAAGCCGCGGCAACTTTGAAACCAGTCGCCGAATCGTTGATGTAATCACAAGAGTCTGAATGGATCGAAAGGAGCAATCCAGCTTCATAATTTTTCAAGCGTGCGTCGAATTCATCGAGCAAATCGACTTCAAAACCTGCCGTAATCAGTTTTTGCTGGGCATAGGTGGCAACATTGCTATTAATCTCTAACTCGGTTAACCCATTAGCGCAGACCGCACCACTATCGAAGCCGCGGTGTCCAACTACAATGCCGATTCGGTTTGTGGGAAAGCCTGCTGGCAAAACCCCTGCGGCGATTTCGGTTTGGGTAAGCCGCTCACCATCAGCGATCACCTCCCCAACCTGCTTTCCCAAGCTGCCAGCGGCAAAATTGCCAGGCATCCAAAGAGAAAACAAGGTGGCGGTAATGATGCCTGCGAGGATCACAGTTGATAACACCTGCCAGATCAAAATAAAAGCGCTTTTTACTGCCTTACTGTTTGGCGGCAAGATCGGTTCTTGCCGGGAGCTAATCTGCTTTTGCTGCCATTTTTCAAAACGGTTTTGGCTGCCCATACCGTGCTCCTCTTGCCCGGACTTACCGGCACGCCCCTGGGAATCTGAAGAGGAGCGTGGTGGCTCTACTGGCTGGTGGTCAGCTTTTGGCTGCCAAAATCCGGCTTTGCGGGGTAGGTTTTCGTCATCGGTCTGATACATTTGTTTTGACATCGTTATTCCTGTTTCACGTTAATTAACCAAAGCTTCAATATCTTTGTATAATATGCATGCCTGAATGTTCTGAAAGGAATGGTGCAAATCCTATGCCAGAGAAACTCAGTCCACAAGAGCAAGAACACCTGCTAACCGTCGCGCGGGAAGCAGTGACGGCTATTGCCCATAATCAACCCCTCCCCAATTTAGACCCGGAGAGGTTTACCCCCAGGTTGAATGCTAATGGTGCCAGTTTTGTGACACTCACGCTCTATGGTCAGCTGCGCGGCTGCATTGGCACATTGGAGGCTTACCAGCCATTGGTTTTGGACGTGCAGAAAAGAGCAGTGCAGGCTGCCAGTGAAGACCCACGTTTCACACCGGTTACACCTGAAGAAGCAGACAAGCTGACCATTGAGGTCTCACGTCTGTCCAATCCGGAACCGCTCGAATACAATAATCCGCAGGATTTAGCCGCGAAACTTAGACCCGGTATTGATGGGGTGATTATTTCAGAAGGTCACCGCCGGGCAACTTTTTTACCTCAGGTTTGGGATGAATTGCCCGACCCAAAGCTTTTCCTGGCACAACTCTGCCGAAAGATGGGCTGCAGCCCCAATTACTGGAAGCACAAAAAACTGGAAGTCCAGATCTATCACGTTGAAGGTTTTTCAGAAAAACCACAAGAGCGAGGTGTCTGACACCTCGCTCTTTTTTCGTTTAAAAAGTATTTTTTAATTCTTTGTTTCTGAGGCTGCGTATGCCTGACCGGTCAGATGTGCCACCATCAACTGACTGTAAGTGGTTGTCAAAATGACCCCGATGAATAATATAATCGAGCCAAGGGGGGAGATAAACCCCGCGATAAGCATCCCCGCAAAAACCAGCAGCCAGGCTGAAAAATTGTTGCCGAGTCGCTTAAAGAAATTGCCCCATTCGAAGGCGGAAGCGAAAGTATCTTTGACAGCAAAATTCGCCATAGCGATCGGCTCGAAGATTGCCAGGAAAAGAGCATAGACAAAAAACAATAAGCCGCAGATAAGCATAACGAAAATCCCGAAGCCTCCGATAGAGTCGTTATTGTTGAGAGCCATCGTCGGAATAAGCATAATTCCGGTAATGATGAAAATAGGAATGGCGTAGACCAACCCTATCAGGAAAAACCGGAAACCTCGCCCCAGGTCTTCACCAAAGTTGAACCTGGGCAGCGGGCGAATTTCATTCTGGACGACGTTCTTTATCGTGCGCAGGGTGTAACCGGTGAAAGCCAACTGACCGATCACGGGAATCAAACTGACCAAAATGGGCACGATCAGTTTGTCGAACCATTGTTCGTCATCAAAGATGTAAGTGAATGCTTTTCCAAAGTTAACCATAATAATCTCTCCATGATACTTGATTTACTTGATTATAGTGCCATAATGCCCATCACTCAATCTTTGTAAAAGCAAGGGGATTTACTACCAGATCATGTTCTTTTTAGAGCTGACGATATTCGTCCACATCGAGCACAAAAACAGTGGCTTGCTTTTCCTTTTCATTTTCAGATGGAGTAGTACTCTCTTTGATGATATCGAGTGCCCGCTGTACACGTTCTGGGTCAACCCCAATGATTAGCGTGCTGCGACCGCTGCGAAAGAAGCCCCCGGTAGAAGCGATGAATGTCACCCTAAATTTCTCATCGGTCAGTCTTTTGGATACGCGTTCGTTGTCTCCATCTTTGATAATTGCCATAATCAATTTCATATCAATACTCCTCAAAGTGTTCGACTTTCATGGTAAAGATTGTGACACCACCGATCATCGTTTCAGCGGGAATGACCATCGGGAAGGGGGTGTAATCCATTGTCGCGGCGACGTAACTGACTCGCTTTTTAGCGGCTGCGGAGAGCAATTCAACAACTTTATCTTTCTGTCGGTCGTCGGTGGCAATCAGAAAGGTAACATTTTTCTCAAGTAAAAAACCACCAGTACTGGGGAATTTGGAGAAAGAGGTGCGCTCTTGCTGCAGAGCCTCCTCGACGATATCACTGTCCTGATCGTTCACGACAGCCAGTACCATCCTGGTGACAGGCGTTTCCAATTTGCTCATAAGCCTCCGCTTGATTAGATCGGTTTGATTTATTCTAACGTAAAAAAAGCGAATTCCCAAACGAGTTCGAGAGATCGTCGTGAAAAATGCAGAAGACAGTTGTACTGCCGTCCTATTTCCATTCACCGCCAGCGTAGCGCGGCACAATTGGCGCTTAATTAATCAAACCAATTGACAACCATATCCTCGAGGTCGTCATTATCGACTTCGGCTTCACTGACCACCCTGCCATAGACCGTTGCGCCGGCTCGCAGTGCCGACTTGGTATCGCGGGTTTTAAGCGGGTGCCACCACGGAAGATCTTCGCCGTCTGCCACCAGTCGGTAGGCACAGGTCTTCGGCAGCCAGTCAAGATTTCTGGCGAGTTCCGGCGTCAATAGGATGCATTCCGGTACATTCTCATGGCGGTTGAGATAATCGCTGCAGCGGCAAGTGGGTAGGTCGAGGTAGCGGCAAACCACGTTGGTAAACTTCACCTCCCTTGTGTTGCGCTCGCGAAACTTAATCAGGCAGCATTTGGCGCAACCATCACAAAGCGACTCCCACTCTGTGTGAGTCATCTCTTCAAAGGATTTTTCTTTCCAAAATTGAGTCATGCTCGGTCTTTCACACTGCAGGGTAAAGATTGCCCTGGATAAATGGGATTAGAGCCAGCTTAACTGCCATCGCATACAAATCAGCCCGGGTGATCAAGTCATTGGTGAGTAAGCCGACCCCGCCGCTGGATTGTTTGCTGTTCTCCTGCCCGAAGACGAGGTCATCCGCTTCGCCTTGTTCCATCCCCTGCCTGACCAAATCAGCAATTCTTTCAGGCAAAATGTAGGAAGCTGACCGGGCAAAACCTTGGTTTTGTTTCCCAATTATAAAAACCCAGCTATACGCCGCCAGAACTCCTTCGATGTTGCTCAAGCCACCTTCCACACCGACCCAATAGTCAGCCTCAGCAAAAGCCCCCCGCGCATTGACAGCACGGTTGCGGGCACCTGCCAGGGTCTCATGGTCACCCATTGGCTGCGATGAGACCCCCGAGTCCACCTCGCAGACCTTGAAATCAAACACCTGGGTTGAGAAAACAGCTTGGAAACCCGCCCGCACTGCAGCGAGTTTGCTCGGGTTCCCAGAGCCAATTACGACAACTTTACTCATCTATAGTTCAGCGCGTTCCTTGAGCAAAGCCTGCAGCTGCCCAACAATTGATGCTGCTTCTTCCCGCAAGTGTCGACCCTGGTTGAGCAACGCGATTGCTTTGCTTTCATGCTCATAGCCAATCAGGTTGATTTCAACGTTTAGGAAGGCAGATTCCAACCCGGCGCGAGCCTGATAGACCCCAGAGGCAGCATCCGAAATCGTATTGATATTGCCAATTTCAGCCATGCGCCTGGCTAACTTCATCACCTTAAGGCACATTTCGGCAGTGTGCAGCGGGGTGGCTGCCGCCGTGAAACTGGCTTCCTTGATCGCATCTTCACGAATCTGAATATTCTCTTCCGTATCTCGGGGCAAACGCCTGGCGATCAGGATGCCTTCGAAGGATTGTGCGTCCAGTTCGATCGCTTCGGTGAGATCTTTGCGCAGCGCCTCGCCTTTTTCGATCGCCTGCCAGCATTCCTCTTCAACATCTTTATATTTTTGTCTGCCTGTAGTCAGGCGGGCAACCATCACCGCCAGGGCAGCGCCAAGCGCCCCGGCATAAGCAGCCGCAGAGCCGCCGCCGGGGGCGGTTGTGCCTTCGGCAACCTCGTCCAGGAAGCTTTTCTGGGTTGAGTCAGCCTGAGTGCCTTGCACAGCAAACAGTCGGTTCTCGAGCAGTTGCTCGTGCTCAAAACCGTCCAATTGCAGATAGTAGCGACCTGCATTGATGATCGCCCTGCTTGGGACCAACCCCACAATCTCGGTGTGGTCTATGCCCGCGCCGTATCGCTGGGCTTCGCGGCGAACGAATTCGGTTACCTGTGCCATGGGCGACCGGCGGTAGTTGGTCAGGTTCATTGATACCTGTGCCAGACCGTCGACCAATACACCCATGCCTTTCACGAAATGGAAGCCACCAGAGGAGTTGCGAACCCGCCGGGCGATTTTTTCAGCGATACTCACATCGGGCGTGTTCAGGAAAATGTTGTAGGCAATTAATGGTTCGCGCGCGCCGATGACAACCGCGCCAGCTGGACCCATCACCTTGGGTCCGAAATCGGGTTCGCGATAGGGGTTTGTCGCGATGGTTTCTTTGATGCCTTCATACTCACCGCGGCGAATATCTTCCAGGTTTACACGGTCTGGGCGGGTAGATGCTGCCTCATAGAGATATACCGGGATATTCAAGGTGTCAGCAACACGCTTGCTAAGGCGGCGGGCAATTTCGATGCATTCCTGCATGGTCACGTCTGTGATCGGCACAAACGGGACCACATCTGCAGCGCCCATGCGCGGGTGTTCGCCCTGATGCTGGTTGAGGTCGATCAGTTCAGCAGCCTTGGCGATGCCCAGATAGGCGGCTTCTTCCACACCGGCAGGATCCCCGATGAAGGTCAGAACGGTTCGGTTATGGTCCATGTCCGAGTGGCGGTCCAATATGTGGACACCCGGGACGGACGCGACTGCCTCCATAATCGCTTCGATCACTTCCGGTCTTCTGGCGTCAGAAAAATTGGGGATGCATTCGATGATTTTCATAAACCAACCTCTTCATTTTTATAGTTTATTATACCAAGCTGGAAAAAAGTGTTGACATTGAATGACATGATAACTTCTTGGTTTTGTGATGGTTGTCAGAAGAGAGAAATGATAGTTAGCATATTATCAATATAGTTTTGGCTTTGTTCAATTATATTAATGTTTCTAACGATTAATCTTAGTTTTATTAATCTTTACCTTGACTTTATTGACTATTTATATTATAATAGGGGTATATCAGTAAGAAAGGAGAAAATATGAACCAATTGCCAAATAATTGTCCATTTTGCCAAGGAAACGTGATCGTAACACGGTTTTTCTGTCCTGATTGTAAGACTTCCATAGAAGGCAGATTTGCCATAGCACAAAGTCCGTTTCAAAACGTGACTTCGGAACAGATGAACTTTATGCTGACTTTTGTTCGCACTGAAGGTCGACTAAATCGTATGGAGGAGATCCTGGGGCTTTCATATCCAACTATAAAGAACCGCCTTGCTAATCTTATTGAAGTGCTGGGCTCGATTCCGGGAGAAATCCTCTCAAAACCAACTGAAACTCAGCGACGACAAATTCTTGACGATATAGAAGCTGGTCGAATCAACGTTAACCAAGCTCTTCGCTACTTAAACGGCGAGGATAAATACGAATAGAGAAAAGGAGAAAAATGAAAATCAACAGTGATGTAATTAGAATATTGAATATGTTCAAGGCAGACAAAATCGATATCAATGAGGCAACTCAATTACTCGATACAATCGAGGTTCGCGATCCTGATCTCGAAGAAACCCGATGGATGAATATCATCCTTAAAATATTAGATACCGATGACGAATTAGTAAATATTCATGTTCCATTAAATCTGTTCAAGAAAGGGCTTCGAATGGGTGCCAGGATAAGTCTTGGCAGGTCATTAAAAGACCTTCACGAAGATTTTGATGATGTTCTATCATATGCTGAAACAGACCCAGATTTCTTAGATGAAAATGGTAGGGGTGTGGTTGTTGGTTTAGAAGAATATGATTACAATGAGTGGGCTTACATAACCTTGGAGTAATTGGTTTGACTTAGAGAAGGTGGTTCCAACTTTCTAGCTAAATCTGCCAATAGGCAAAAAAACGCTCATCAACGTGGCAGTCTGTACACCATTAATCCGGTGCCTCCTTTTCAGACTGCCACGATTTTAAATCTAATAAGCTTAAAGGACCCTTAAGGAAAATGGAAAAAAGCTCATAATGACGCGGTCTTATCTAAGATGTCGAGCTCCGAATTCGCTTTTCAAAATCTAAATCTCAATAAAATTCTTTATCACATAGCCAAACACGAAGCTGATCAGGGCGACACCGACACTGATCGCTGCCATGCTGAGGAAATGCTTGCTAAATTTCTCATCCCGCAGTACCGACATGTAAAAACTAAAAAATGCGATAATGGCAAATACCGTGGACATCATCACCGCAAGGGCGATAAAATAGTTGCTAAAAACCAGGTAAGGCAAAATTAAAAACGCAACCGTGACAATGTAAGCGATGCCGGTATAGATCGCCGCTTTGAGAGGTTCTTTTGTTGTCTCCTCTTCGGTGCGGGTGGAGAGATATTCTGAAGCCGCCATTGAAAGAGCGGCAGCGATGCCGGTCACGAGACCGCTGAGGGCGATCATTCGCGTGTTTTGGAAGGCGAGCGTCAACCCCGCAAGCGTTCCGGAGAGCTCCACCAGGGCGTCATTTAGCCCCAAAACGATCGAACCCGCGTATTTCAGATGCGGTTCGTCGAGCATGGCAATCAGGCTTGCTTCGTGCTCTTCTTCGTCACGAATCAGCCAGTCAATCCCGGGGATGGTGCCTTCCAAGCTTTTATATGCGCTGATCGTTTTTTCTTCGCGATTCTCGAGCAGCTTAATCACAAAGGTGTAACCGAGCACTTTTGAAAGGAAACCAAAAAACCCGGTCACAATTTTTTGCGGTTTGGCGACCTTGCCTGTATATTTTTCCCAAAATTCGGTATGGCGCAGTTCATCCGCAGCCAATTTGCGAATTGTCTTTGCGTCGTTTTCGTCTTTTAAGTCGTTGGCAATAGCATTATAGATAACGTGGTCGTTAATTTCATCTTGTTGGAATTCTATTATTGCAGCCAGGGTCTTTTCATCAATCATGTCTATCCTCTCTCCCACGATTGTACCTGATAAAAGTTTGACCTCGACATTACCCTCGTTTAAATTGACTGAATTTGTCCAAAAAAAGCCGGTCCCTCGACCGGCTTTTAGGTTCAAATTTAACTTTCGGTTTAGTACATTCCGCCGCCGGGGGGCATCGCGGGTGCTGCGCCCTCAGGTTCGGGGATGTCGGTGATCAGGGCTTCGGTGGTCAGGATCATCGCTGCAATTGAAGCCGCGTTCTCGAGCGCGCCGCGGGTAACCTTGGCGGGGTCGATCACACCCAGCTCAACCATATCGCCGTATTCTTCGGTCAAAACGTTGAAGCCAATGTGCTGGTTACCAGATTCAGCCTGTTGCTGCTGCACGGTTGCGACAATCACAGAGCCATCTTTACCGGCATTCTCAACGATTTTCTTCATCGGCACAGGCAGGGCATTGCGCACAATATTGACGCCGATCTGAGCATCTTCCTGGTCCATTTTCAGGTCCTTGAGCGAATCCACAGCGTTGACCAAAGCGACACCGCCGCCAGGGACGATCCCTTCTTCAACTGCTGCGCGGGTTGCTGACAGCGCATCTTCAACACGATGTTTCTTTTCTTTCAGCTCGGTTTCGGTTGCGGCACCAACACGGATAATCGCGACACCGCCAGCCAGTTTCGCCAGGCGTTCCTGCAGTTTTTCGCGGTCATAATCGCTGGTTGTGTTCTCGATTTCAGCACGGATCTGGTCGATGCGACCTCTGATCGCGCTGGTATCACCCTTACCGCCAACGATCGTGGTGTTGTCTTTGTCGATGGTCACTTTTTCGGCACGACCGAGGTCTTCGATTGTGGCGTTTTCAAGTTTGCGACCGGTCTCTTCAGAGATTACGGAGGCGTTGGTCAGGATTGCGATATCCTGCAGCATTGCCTTGCGGCGATCGCCAAAGCCGGGGGCTTTGATGGCGACAACGTTCAGAACGCCGCGAATCTTGTTGAGCACCAGGGCTGCGATGGCTTCGCCGTCAACGTCTTCTGCGATGATAACGATATCGCGTTTACCCACCTGGACCATTTTTTCGAGCAGCGGTACGATGTCGTTCGCCGCAGAGATTTTCTTGTCATAGATCAAAATGTAGGGATCAACGATTTCGGCAACCATATGCTCGGTATCGGTGACGAAATAGGGGCTGATATAGCCGCGGTCAAACTGCATACCTTCAACATATTCGGTCTCAAATTCGAGCGCCTTCGATTCTTCCACGGTGATGACGCCGTCTTTACCAACTTTGTCCATCACATCGGCAATCAGCGAGCCAATTTGCTCGTCCTGGGCAGAGATGGTGGCAACGTTGCCGATCTCGGCTTTGGTGGTGATGTTGATTGCCTGGCTGTGAATCGCTTCAGATACGATACGGGAGGCTGCTTCGATACCGCGCTTGAGCAGCATCGGGTTGGCGCCGGCAGCCAGGTTTTTCAAACCTTCGCTGACGATCGCGTGTGCCAGCACGGTTGAGGTGGTGGTGCCGTCTCCGGCGATGTCATTGGTTTTGGTCGCTGCTTCTTTGAGAAGCTGGGCGCCCATATTCTCGTAGGGGTCTTCAAGTTCGATTTCTTTTGCAACGGTGACACCATCATGGGTGATGGTGGGCGAACCATATTTGCGGTCGAGGGCGACATTGCGGCCCTTGGGACCGAGGGTAGTAGCGACTGCGTTCGCGACTGCGTCAACACCATTTTTTAAATAACGGCGTGCTTCATCTCCAAAAACTAATTGTTTTGCCATATTTATTTCTCCTTGAATCCTGTTTTTTAAAGAATCGCGAGGATATCGCTCTCGCGCATAATTAACAACTTCTTACCGTCATACTTGATCTCAGTGCCAGAATATTTGGCGAAAAGGACCACATCACCGACTGCCACATCCATCCCGATGCGTTCGCCGTCATCGTCGCGGTCGCCAGGACCAACTGCCAACACTGTGCCTTTTTGGGGTTTTTCTTTTGCGGTTTCTGGTAAAACGATCCCGCCACTGGTCATTTCCTCTTGCTCGATAGGCTCGATGACCACACGACTGCCTAAGGGTTTCATAGAAATTGTCATTTTTCCTCCGATAGTATTTTGCGATAATTTAGCACTCAAAGGTACTGAGTGCTAAAAATAATAATACGCCCCCGACGAATAGAAGTCAAGTATTGTATAGAATTTCTAATACTTCTTTAACAGTTTTTGGCTCTGGTGCGTTCCCGTAGGGCGGGATTGGGGGTGTCGGGTATTTCGATCGATGGAGACGTTATCCCAACCCCAGGAATTTTTCGAAATAAGCGTTAAGCTTTTCAATAATACGTGTCTTAACTAGTCCCCGCAATGGACTGAATATATCCAGTGGGGGTAGAAGTTTGTCAAAATCAACACCAGTCGTACGGAAGTCGTGGTCGCGCAGGGCGTTATGCATATACTTCCGGGTTCTGGAAGGTTCCAGCTTTTCTTCCTCAATGATGACCTGCAAATCCTGTTCTTTTCTCTCATCGACGTAAGCTGTCCAGTCTTTCTCAACTTCCGTATTCATATTCACTCGATCGATAAAACCATAGATCAGGTCCTTTTTACTGCGCAGCTCCAGACTGGCACCGATCGACTTCTCGATATCAGACAGAATGGTTTTGTTCTGCATGTGGCTCTTTTGATATTCAGCCACCTTGATCAGGATATAGTCGATGTTAACTTCCACCTGCTTGATCAACTCAACTTCAAAGACCAAATCGTCGTTGATAACCACTTTTTCACCTTCGTGAGCCGGACGCATCTGTTGATAGAGGTCAATGTAGAGGCTCTGATAATCCTGTTGATTTCGCGGGTTCAGGATTTCATTTCCTTCAAACTCATCAAACGATGTCAGAATGTTTTGCATCTTCAATATCGCACCATACAGCCTCACAAAATCGCTCTTTGCCTGCTCACCAACCAATTGATCCCCCAGCGGGTAGTTCTTCAAGAGGTCATCAATCAGTTCCACATAAGGGCGCTGGTGTTTGCCATTAAAATCATAGCCAACGCTGTAATATTCTTCATATGTCTTCATCAATACGATGCCACCGGCTTCGCGGTTGCCAAACAGAGCGATCGCGTCATCTGTGGCTTTGCTGAGATCGCGAAAGCAGACGATGTTACCAAAAGTTTTTACTGAATTGAGAATGCGGTTAGTGCGCGAATAAGCCTGGATGAGCCCATGTGAGCGCAGGTTTTTGTCCACCCAAAGCGTGTTTAACGTGGTGGCATCAAAACCGGTCAGGAACATGTTGACCACAACCATCAGGTCAATTTCGCGTTCCTTAACCTTCCTGGAGAGATCTTTGTAATAATTTTCGAACTTCTCTGTAGAGGTATCGTAGTTGGTTTTGAAATATTGGTTATAGTCCTGGATGGCGTCATCCAAAAAGTCGCGTGAGCTTTTGTCAAGGCTATCTGTGTCAAAGCTCTCATCAGGCAGTCCACTTTCCGGATCTTCTTCATTCGCGCTGAAACTGTAAATGGTCGCGATTTTCAAGTTCTTGTTTTTTTCAGTTATCTGTCTTTTAATCTCTGTATAATAAAGTTTTGCGGCATCGATTGAAGAGACAGCAAATATGGCATTAAAACCAAATCTCCTGACACCGTCCTTGTTGTAGCCGAATGCACGTTTGGTCTTTTGATCAAAATGTTCGAGCAGATAATCAACCACCCCACTGATGCGCCTGGGGTCCCGCATGGCTCTTTCAGTGTCAATCGCCGAGACCTTCTGATCAGAAAAATCATCTTTAGGTTTGACCGTATTGATAAAGTCGACCCTGAAGGGCAGCACATTGCCGTCGTTGATCGCGTCTGCGATGGTGTAGGTGTGTAAGCGTTCGCCAAACGCCTGCTCTGTGGTCCAAACCTGACCAACAGCGTTAGGGTTGGCATTATCTGCAAAGATAGGTGTGCCGGTAAAGCCGAAGATATGATAATGCTTGAAAGCTTTCACGATCGTCTGGCGCATCTCACCAAATTGTGAGCGATGACACTCATCAAAAATCAGAACAACATGCTTCTTATAAATTGGGTGCTGTTTGTTACGGTTTATAAAGAGCGAGAGTTTCTGGATAGTGGTGACCAAAATTTTCTCATTGGGGTCTTCCAGTTGCTTTTGAAGCATTTTCGTGGAGGTGTTGCCGTTGGCAGCGCCTTTCTGGAATTTGTCATACTCCTGCATGGTCTGATAGTCGAGGTCTTTACGGTCGACCACGAAAAGCACTTTCTCAATCCCTTCGATGCCGGTTGCCAGTTGGGCGGTTTTGAAGCTGGTGAGCGTTTTGCCCGAACCGGTGGTGTGCCAGATGTAGCCGCCCGCCTCAACCTTGCCGGTCTGACGGGCGTTGCTGGAGGTCAAAATGCGGTTGAGAATGCGTTCGGTTGCTGCGATCTGGTAGGGCCGCATAACAAGCAGCTGATTTTGGACGTTGAATACGCAATAGCGCGTCAGGACGTTGAGCAGGGTGTGCCTGGCGAAGAAGGTGCGGGTAAAGTCGACCAGGTCGGGGATGTTGCGGTTGGTGCTGTCTGCCCAGTAGCTTGTAAATTCGAAACTGTGGCTGCTTTTTTTAGCTCCGCCGCGGAAGCCGTCTTTCATTTCTTCGAGGTGCTGAAAGCGGGTGGTGTTGGAGTAATATTTGGTGTTTGTTCCGTTGGAGATCACAAACAGCTGCACATATTCAAACAGCCCTGACTCGCTCCAGAAACTATCGCGTTGATATCGGTTGATCTGGTTGAAGGCTTCGCGAATGGCGACACCGCGCCTTTTGAGCTCAATATGCACCAACGGCAGACCGTTGACCAGGATTGTCACGTCATACCGGGCTGCGTGCTTGCCGCCCGGAGCTTCGTATTGGTTGAGCACCTGCAGTTTGTTGTTGTGAATATTTTGTTTGTCGATCAATCGGATATTGATCATATCTCCATCATCACGGCGAAGTAGCTGGATATGGTCGCTCTGAATTTTGCGGGTTTTTTCGACGATGCCTTCACGCTGGTTAGCGATCTTTTCACCGTAAAAGCGCTGCCATTCATCGTCGCTGAAGCTAATGTGGTTAAGCGCCTCGAGCTGCAGGCGTAAATTGTTAATCAGGGTCGATTCTTTATCGAGCTCGATCAGCTGATAACCCTGGGTTTCGAGTTGTTTGATAAATTCGCCTTCCAGATCGGCTTCACTCTGATAAGTCTCGGTGGCATAGGGGCTGGGTTTGCACTCTGCCACGACCGTGGCTTCGTTGGTTGAGGCGACGATGTTGTAAGTGGTCATGTTGAAGTCTCCCTAGGGGGTATTATACCTGTCGGACTCTTGTTCAGAGAAGGCTTTTTGTTCATCTTCCTCTCTCACCCCCCTAC
>JAAYZW010000006.1 GCA_012514645.1 Chloroflexota bacterium | reverse complement strand
CCGCTCACGGCGGCGGTTTAAATCGAGGTGCTCAGCGACGTAATGGTCGTCGATATAACTAACCAGGTCGTTACGCAGTTTGAATCCAAGCGCGGTGGCTGTTTGATCGAACATCACCAGGGTTACATCGAGATCAGTCTCGAACAGATAGCGATTGATCTCATCGAGGGCAACTGCCAGTGCCTGGTCGTAGGGATAACGAAAACTGCCTGAGGATATCAATGGGAAGGCGATGCTTTCGATGCCATTTTTTACAGCAAGCTCCAGGCTGGCGCGGTAGGCGCTGCGCAAGATCTGCTCTTCGCCCTGGTCGCCACCCTGCCAGACTGGTCCGACGGTATGGATCACATGTTTTGCTGGCAGGTTGAAACCGGGGGTAATCACCGCACTGCCGGGCTCACACCAGCCAATCGCGTCACAGGCAGCCGCCATCTCTTCCGCGCCAGCCGAGTTAAAAATTCTGCCGCAAACTCCACCACCCTGTTTGAGTTCCGGATTGGCGGCGTTGACGATCGCGTCAACCTCCATTTTTACAATGTCGTTTCGGATAATATTAAATGGCATGGAGCTTCCTTTGACTAACGGGTTAGATCGGCAATCAGCAATTCATAGGCAGTCTGACCAGGCATGCCACCGGTTTTGATACCCTTATCAATGTCCAGCAATCTCCGATAGACATCCAGCAACTGCCGCATATTGAAGCGCTGCGCTTGCATGTAGAGTTTCCGGGCGACAAAATTGAGTACTTTCAGTTCTTTTTCAATCTGCTGTACGCTTCCGCCTTCGTCAATAATCTCTCGCGCCTGGATCAACAGGCGGAACTGGCGGTGGATCATCCCTGAAAGCTCCATCACGTCACTTTTTTCGGTAAGCAGCTGGAATTCCTGCATGGCTTTTACGGCGTTACGCTCGCCAAGCGCGTCGGTGAATGCGAAAATGTTGCCATCTTGCTCGTGCGTGGTCAGCAAGCTGACATCATCGGGCTCGACCACTTGCCGCTCACCCACATAGGTGACCAATTTTTCAACTTCCTGACTTGCCTGCAGCGTGTCATTACCGATATAGCTTGCCAACAAATGGGCGGCATCTGGTCGGAATGCGCCGCCGATCTCTTTCGCCTTGCGCTGGATCCAGGCAGGCATGTCTTCATCAGCCGGCAACAGGCAATCGACAATCACGCCCCTCGTGCCGTTCTTTTCAATCCAGTTGTTGACCCAGGCATAACTTTTTTGATTTTCCCAACTGCGGTCACCACGGCGTTTGCCCAGTTGATCGTTGACCACGAACACCAGGGCGGTACTTTCGGGCAAGCTATCAAACAGGGCAACATGCCTGTCAGGAGATTCTTTGCCTGTACGCGCGAGCATGGAAAGGGCGTTTTCAACGATAACCAGCCTGCGTTCAGTTAGAAAAGGGATGGTCAGTGCGTCTGATTGCAGGGTTTCAAAGCTCAGTCCTTCGCCGTTGAGAACGGAAGTGTTCAGGTCTGCCATGCTGGGGTCGCCCAAGCCAGCCTGAAAACCAGCCAGGATTTCTTTTATTCTTGACTGGTCATCACCTCTTAACAAGTAAAGACTTGGTTTTGCCTTGTCTGCCATTATTGCCGTGTGCTGATGAAATGGATAAATCCGTTCCTGGTTTTTTGACTCGTAATCAGGTTTATGGATAGTCCGTTAATATTCGCGTCTGTGGTGACCAGCTTTTGCAGGTGCGGTCCAAGCGGTTTGGATAGATGGTAAACCGGACCAGCCACGACTGCGGAAACCAAAAGGTGCCACCATTTTGGTTTTTTGCCGCGGCTTAGCGCCATCTGAACCAGGAAGGCGGCTGTGCCTGCCAGTAAGGAGGATGAAGCAATGTTCGTACCGCAGCCCGGGTGAATCGCCAGCTCAGATTCACCTGCCTGCAGGCGTTTTTGCGCCTCGAGTGCGGCATCAGTTACAAGCTCGGTCGGTAGATCAGCTATCAGCAAAAAACCACTCGGGTTGGAGTGCCCAAACATCTTGAGCCCGGCAAAGCGGCTAGCCAGGATTTTCATGGTGGCATGTTCAAGCGCGTGGTTCCGTCGAGTGGTGCGGACGAGGGGGATTTGTTCGAGGGGGTTCATTGTCGGCTCTTTCTCTCAAGTGGTTAAGAATGATACCTTAAATGGTGTCACTGTTGGGATTTGTGTCTATAAAACTCAAAATAAGGGTGTTGATGCAGTGAGCGGTTGGTAAACAACCGCACCATCAGCAATTCCGGCAGAGACTACAGGGTTCTGTAGGGCTGGGGCTTGCCTTTAGCCGCTAGCTTGGTCAACACGATTGTCGGCGGAGGGAGATGAACCCCCTACGTACGGGAAAACAGCAAACATTCAAAACCTTAGCATCCCCTCTTCGGACGGCACATTACTTACCGCCCCCTCTTTACTGCTTGCGTCCTGCTTGCGGGAGTGGGTGGGGGTATGAGGGTGAGAGAAGTAACCAGGAGCGAACTCCCAATGTATGGATTGCCTAACCGCAGGCTTGCCTCCAGCAGCGGTCCTGGCGATCGTGGCAAGCAGCTTTTATCCTTCTTCCTTATCCAGCAGTGCCGCATTTAATGCATCTCTCAAAGAGCGGGCTTCGACGACCTCAATTTCCTTGGGCCAGGGCTCAGCGCTTCGTAGTCGTTTGGGCACAACCGCCCGCTTGAAGCCTAATTTTGCGGCTTCCCGTAAGCGTGTTTGCATCTGCCCGACCATCCGCAGCTCGCCCGACAACCCCACCTCACCGATCAAGACTGTATCAGCACGCACTGGCTGATCCCGGAACGAGGAGGTGATCGCCGTTGCCACCGCCAGGTCAGCTGCCGGCTCGCCAATTCGCAGCCCGCTGACCACGTTGGTGATCAAATCCTGGTTGCCCAGCCCAATGCCGATCCGACGGGTGAGCACTGCAGCGATTATCAAAAGGCGGTTGAAGTCAATTCCATTTGCGGTCCGTCGAGGATTGCCAAAGTTGGTCGGCGTGGTCAACCCCTGGATTTCGACCAGGAGCGGTCGCGTGCCTTCCATTGTCACGGCAATTGCCGAACCTGGTGCATTGATCATGCGTTCTGCCAAAAACATCTCGCTGGGGTTGCGCACTTCCACCATGCCGCGTTCTTGCATTTCAAAAACGCCCACTTCGCTGGTAGCGCCATAGCGGTTTTTGACCGACCGCAGCAAGCGATAGCTCTGGAAATGCTCGCCTTCAAGGTACAAAACCGTGTCGACAATGTGTTCGAGCACTCTCGGACCAGCAATTGTGCCTTCCTTGGTAACATGCCCGATTAGAAACACGGTGATCCCAGTGGTTTTAGCCAGTTCGCGTAATTTGGCTGCCGATTCTCTCACCTGTGAAATAGAACCCGCGGCTGACTCCATTTCAGGCAAAGTGACGGTCTGTATTGAGTCGATGATTACCAGTGCGGGCTTCACCTGGGCAATGTGTTCAAAGATGACACCGAGGTTGGTCTCGGTTACTAATAACAAATTTCTTGGTAATTCCTGGTTTGCCAGCCGTACCGCCCGCATTTTGATCTGTCGTTCAGATTCTTCGCCAGAGACATACAAAACGGTGTTCTCCCTGGCAAGTTCCATCGCCATTTGCAGGGTCAGTGTGCTTTTGCCGATTCCGGGGTCGCCGCCAATCAGCACGACCGAGCCGGGTACAATGCCCCCGCCCAACACCCGCGCTAATTCTTCCATCTCAAGCGGGACACGCACTTCAATCTGCCCCTCTATCTCCGCCAATCGCCGCACCTGTGATGTGCCGGTCACCCCTCTTAGCGGCGTTTTTCCTTTAGGGGCGGTGTCTTGCACCACCTCTTCAATCATACTGTCCCAGCTTTCACAGCTGGGACAGCGTCCAAAAGACCGGGAACTCGTTTTCCCGCAAACTTGACAAACATAGCGTGAATAGCTTTTTGCCATTAAACCTCGCTTTAGATTCCAATCAGTTCAGGTTCAGCCTGCTCCTTCTGGCTTTTAATACGGGTCAAAACAATTTTCTTCTCAAGTCCGCCATCCGGGTTTTCGCTTTCTTCTAACCCGATTTGGATTGTATCTCCGGGCGTGAAGCGTTTGGCGAGCAATTCATCCGAAAGCAACTCTTCCACTTCCTGTGTGATCACCCGACGGACAGGGCGGGCACCAAATTCAGGATCATAACCAAGCTCTGCCAGGTAATCAAGCGCCGCTTCGGTGGGCACCAGTGTGATTTGCTGGTCTTCCAAACGCTCGGTAACCTTGTCGATCTCCAGCGCTACGATATGCCGGATGTCCTTGCGGTTGAGCGCGCGGAAGGTAATCACCGAATCTAATCGGTTGATGAACTCAGGTCTGAAATTCCGCTTCAGGGCTTCCATAAGCTTCTTTTGCATCTCTTTGTATTCAAGTTCTTCTTCCTTAGCCTCATCAACTGTGAGCGCAAAGCCCAAACCGCTCTGGCGCCTGATCAGGTCAGCGCCAATGTTGGTGGTCATGATGATGATGGCATTACGGAAGTCAACCTTGAGACCTTTGGCATCGGTCAGGTGACCTTCTTCCATAATTTGCAGAAGCATGTTGAGCGCTTCGGGATGTGCCTTTTCGACCTCATCGAATACTACGATGGAGTACGGTTTGCGGCGAATCGCTTCGGTCAGTTGACCGGCTTCGTCGTATCCGACGTATCCCGGAGGCGCACCAACCAAGCGGCTCATGCTGTGTCGTTCCATGAATTCAGACATATCGATCTGAATCAATGCGTCTTCGGTGCCAAACATCTGGCGTGCCAGCGATTTTGTCAGCTCGGTTTTGCCTACGCCGGTTGGTCCCAGGAACATGAAAGAGCCAATCGGTCGGCGGGGGTTCTTCAACCCGGCACGTGCCCGGCGAATAGCTTTAGAGACTGCTGTTATCGCTTCATCTTGCCCGATAATCGATTTGGAGAGATCCGCTTCCATATTAAGTAAGCGTTCAGTTTCTTCAGTCTCAATTTGCATCAGCGGTATTCCGGTCCACATCGAAATTACCTCGGCAATGTCGTTTTCACCCACAACAGGCGCTGCCGAGCGATCCCAGGCAGTCTGTACGCCGTGCAATTGCTGCTCCAGGGCTTCCTGGCGCTTCAGAAGAGCCTGGTAATTGTCTGGATCTCCACTCGATTGAGCCGATTTAAGCTCTTTGCGGATATCGCGGAGTTCCGTGACCAGGTCTTTGCTGCTCATGGCAGATTCGCTTTTATACATGCGAACGCGCGACGCCGCTTCGTCCACCAGGTCGATAGCCTTATCAGGAAGGAAACGTTCGGTTACGTAGCGCGAGCTCAGCTTTGCGGCTGCCTCAAGGGCTTCGTCGCTGATGCTCAGGCGGTGGTGTTCTTCATAATTGGGTCGCAAACCGTGCAGAATCTCAATGGTTTCGTCGACGCTGGGTTGGTCGACCACAATCGGTTGGAAACGACGCTCGAGCGCGGCATCGCTTTCGATGTTCTTGCGATATTCGTTGGCAGTTGTCGCGCCGACAACCTGCAGCTCACCCCTTGAAAGGGCGGGCTTCAGGATGTTGGCAGCATCAACCGAAGAACCGGCTGAGCCTGCGCCTACCAGCATGTGGAGCTCGTCGATGAAAATGATATCGCCGCTGGATTTGAGTTCATCGATCACGCGCTTGAGGCGTTCTTCGAACTGACCCCGATACATCGTGCCAGCCACAATGGAGCCGACATCCAGCTGTAACACGCGCTTGTTTAGCAGCAGCGCGGGGACATCACCTTCAACAATGCGCTGTGCCAGTCCTTCCACGATGGCGGTCTTGCCAACGCCAGGTTCACCGATCAGAGTAGGGTTGTTTTTTGTGCGCCGTGCCAGGATTTGGATTACGCGTTCGATTTCTTTACTGCGTCCAATTACCGGATCGAGTTTGCCTTCTTCTGCCAGGGCAGTCAAATCGGTGGCAAGTTGGTCCACCAGGGGTGTCTTACCTTCTTCTTTTTCCTTCCGGCGTGAAACGCCGCGGCGGCTGATGACATCGCTTTTTTCCAATTCATCGGATTGCTCAATTTTTCGGGCGATATCCTGCATACGCTTGTATTCATCCAAAATGCGGGCAGTTTGGCGCTGAACCTGCTCAGCGGTGATACCAAGAGCCGTTAAAATCTGCATCGCCGGGTTATTCTCATCGCGAGACATAGCCAGAATCAGATGTTCGGTGCCAACCAACTTTGCATCATCTTCTTCGCATTCTACCAGCGCTTGTTCCAAAATACGTTTCATATCAGCCCCTAAATGGGGTTGCGCTATGTCAGATTCCTGCTCACCTCTAATTTCTTTGAGAGCGCTGCGAATATCTTCAGTTGTCAGACCAAGGTCTTCGATGACTCTGCTTGCGGCAGTGCCAGTATCTATACTAAGGGCGAGCAACAAGTGTTCACTCCCAATATCAGCATGTTCGGTCTCTGCCTCTTGCTGGGCAAGGCTGAGAATCCGTCTTGCTTTTTGGGTAAATTTATTCATACCAGCCATGGCATACCTCCTGTATGTTTAATTTCGTTTGCTGCCAATTATCCCGATAATTTGATTTTTTGCCAGCAATGAAATCAGACGGGGTTTGCGTTATTCAAACAAGTCGGGTCGCGAAAAATATGGGCGACCTAAGTAATTGGAGTATACCAAAATTAAGCCTGCGAGTCTTGCTGGCGTAGCGATTATGACGAAAGATTAATAATATGCATGCAGGTTAACGATGCTCTCACGACCAGGCATGAAGCCATAACGATCAAGGCTCACTAACCAGGAACCACCATTGACTGATCCCCATACGTTTCTCGGGTAGAATATACGCCAGCAGGAGACAATTATGAACATTGCCGAACTATTTAACCATAAAAAGACCCTCTTTTCTTTAGAGATTTTTCCTCCCAAAAAAGACAGCCCCTACAACGTTATCTATAATTCGCTGCTGAAAATGCGCGGCATTCCTGCTGACTTCAT
>JAAYZW010000090.1 GCA_012514645.1 Chloroflexota bacterium | reverse complement strand
GCTCAAAAAATTTTGCACGCGGGCGACGACACCGGTGGTGATATGACCCATTTTGCGAATTTCTTCGATCTCGAGTTTGTCTTTGGTCGCGCGTGCCTCCAGGACAATGGCATCGTCATAATCGCCCTTGAAGCGGATCCCGGGCAGGAGGTCCTCCAGTTCGCGGACCAGCGCGTAAAAAGGACCGATCTCTCTATTGCCATATAAGAGCACATTGCCCTTGGTGAGACCAATGTCCTCGAACATCTGCTTATAGCGCAGCGCATTTGCCTGGAGCATATTGCCATCAGTCTGTTTCAGATAATCGAGCATGGAGTAGCGGGTATAAGAAATCAGGTCATAGCCAGTTTTCGCGGCTTCTTCGCGTTCCATCATGCCGTGAAAAAGAATCGGCGTTTTGCCGGGGATAATAAAAAGGTCTGCGGCGGTGACGTGAATGGTGCCAGTGAAATAAACCATCGAAGGGTTGTGCTGGGCTGCACCGCTGATCCACAGGGCGTCGATGTTATGTTCTTTGATCAGTCGTTCTATGTCTTTTTTCATTCTATTCCTCTGAAAGTGCGATTTTGAGATTAGCTAACAATACCGTTTCCTGGTCAGGCAGGACGGTACGAGGGTCGAGCAAAACCTGGTCGTTTTCGATGCGGGCGATGATCGGTGTTTCAAAACGGCGTAAGCGCTGGTTGAACTTGCGGGCTGATTTTGGATTCACCGCTAACAGCCAGGTCGGCAAGGTTTGCCCAGGTAGGCTGCCGCCGCCGATTGCGGATTCACCTGCGATCACCTGACCTGCTTGCAACTCACTGCGCCATCTTCCAGCCTGGGCTCGCAGGTCTGCCTCTTTACGGGAAAGCATGGCGATGACCGGCACTGTCTCGGCTGCCATGCCTTTGAGATATTCGAGCAGGGTTGCTGAAAGCGCTGCCAGGCAGAGCTTATCCGCCCGCAGTGAGCGATAAAAAGCGTGACCGCGGATTTTCTCAATCAATTTGGTTTTCCCGACGATAATGCCGGCTTGCGGACCGCCCAGAAGCTTGTCTCCCGAGAAACAGACCAGGTCGGCACCATGCCTGAGGGAGGCTTGAACAGTCAGGTCGGGTTCCAGCCCAAGCGTTTCCGGGTCGATCAGGGCGCCAGAGCCAAGGTCGTAAACCACTGGTAAATCATAGCGGTGGGCGAGTGCTGTGATTTCGGGAAGGGAAGGAGTGCTGGTGAAGCCCACGATTTTGAAATTGGATTGGTGCGCCAGCAATACCAACTGCGCCCCCTCCTGGATGGCATTTTCATAATCTGCCAGGTGGGTGCGGTTGGTCGTGCCAATTTCGAGCAGCTTTGCGCCAGAGAGTCGCATGACCTCCGGGATGCGAAAGCCCCCTCCGATTTCTACCAATTGGGAGCGTGAAATTGCCACTTTTTTCCGATTGGCAAGCGCTGCCAGGGCAAGCATAACGGCACCGGCATTGTTGTTGACCACCAAAGCAGCTTCAGCACCGGTCAGGCGGGTCAGCAAGTCAGCGGCATGAATATCGCGTTTCCCTCGCTGTCCCCTGGAAAGGTCGTATTCAAGGGTCGAGAAACCCAACGATGTCTGGGCAATTGCATCCAGGGCAGAGCGGCACAAGGGTGCGCGACCGAGATTGGTGTGCAAAACCACGCCTGTGGCGTTGATTACTGATTGCAGGGTGGCAGTCGACTGTGTTTTAAGCAGGTTGGTAACCCGTTGAATGATTTCTTCTTCGGTGGGGATTGTTTCGCCGCTGCTTACCTGGCTGCGGATCTCATCCAAAACTTCGCGAACGGCTGAGACAATCCAGGCATGACCGTAATCCTGCTGCAAGCCTGAGATAGTCGGTAAGTTAAGCAGGGAATCGACTGAAGGAATCGGGCGTAAAGGCTTCATTTCAGACCGCTTGATCAGGGCTCCAGCGGCTGCGTTCCCACATGCGGATCAGGAATTC
>JAAYZW010000089.1 GCA_012514645.1 Chloroflexota bacterium | reverse complement strand
TTTGTCACCATGGGACACCCTTCTGTTGATATAGCGGAGAAAAAAGCCACTTAACAGTTTCTCAAACCAGCCGCCTGCCAGCGGGGGTTCGTATGCCGCCACGGCACTCACTTTTTGTGGGAATTCTGAAGCAGCAAAGAGTGATAACGCTGCGCCAGATGAATGACCATAGAGAAACGCTTTGCTACCATGGTGGTCGATCAGTGCTTCGAGGTCTTCGAGTTCCCTGAATACCGAATAAGGTGGTGTGTCGCCACTTTGACCGCGACCACGACGGTCGTAAGTGAGCACGGTGAATGCGTCTTGCAGAAAGGGCACCATTTCACCGGGCACACCGAAGTTATGCGTGTTGAGGGCGCCGGTGACAATGATTAGCAATGGTCCTGCCCCGGCAGTTTCGTAAGCGATTGGTGTATTATCGGCAGAGTTTAGGGTGTTCATTGCAAAATTGTAACCGGAACAGGCAGATTAACCGAGAGGTTGTAAAGGTGATGCATACTGATAGTTCAGGCAACAAAGGCTCAGGATGATGGAAAACGCAGAAGTTAGATCCTTCGCAACCGAGCTCAGGATGACCAGGAATTTGAGCAAAAAAAAGCTAAGCATGGAAGCGTTGCTTAGCTTTCTCCCCTTTTACTGTGGGTTATTACTGGTCTAATTGGCGGATGACCAGGACAACTTTTCCTTGAACTTCGACGATGCTGGGGTCATTAATGATAATTGGACGCATGGATGGGTTGGCAGGTTGCAAACGCACGCGACCATGTTCCTGGTAAAAGTACTTGAGCGTAGTCTCGTCACGGTCGTTGAGCCAGATTGCAACCATCTCGCCGTTGCGCGCCTGGTTGGTTCGTTTCATGATGACGATATCGCCATCGTTGACCATTGCGTCGATCATGGAATCACCTTGCACTCGCAGCGCGTAGAGGTCTTCGAGGAGATCTCCTTGTGGGAGTAAACTTCGGGCGATCTCAACACCCGATTCGGCATCATAGTAACTGAAATCAGAAGCCGGCACAGGCATGGGCTCACCAGCGATAATATTGCCAACCATGGGGATCGACAACAGCTGTTCTGCCAGCTGCGAGATGCCAGATTTCAAATTTTGCACAAACTCGCCGGTATGGTCTTTAATCAGGTTGATGCCGCGTGAGACGTTGCTCTCACGCTCAATATAGCCCATTTCCTCGAGTTGGTTCAGGTAATAATTAACGACAGAGGTGCTGCTAATTTCGGTCTCCGACCCGATTTCACGGATAGAAGGGGGGTAGCCCTTTTCCTGCTGCCACTCTTGAATGAAGGACAATATATTTTTGTGGCGCTGGCTTAATCCTTTTCGTTTTCGTGCCATGGGTATCCTTTTCTCCAAAGTGCTTTGTTCTGGTAATTATATTATCAGAACAAATGTTCAGTGTCAAGTTATAAATGACAATTCGCATACAATCGCACCCAACAATAAATTTCTGTGACCAGAGCAGGGGATTAATTTTTCGGGTATAAAGGTTGCAACCTGCTTATATAGAAAGGTAGCCATGAAATGAAAACAATACTGACTACTATTATTATTGCTGTTTTGCTCAGCTTGTTTCCGGGCAGCGCAACATCGGCAACAGAACCATTCCCACTTATGCAGCCTCAACTTGAGGGCGAGGATCTTGAGCTTGGGTTGGTAAACGAACAAACACTCTGGCTCAGGTCTGGCAGCCAACTATACAAATCTGCTGATGAGGGGCAGTCGTGGGTTGATATAAGCCCTTCAACTGAGATGACAAACCCCTACCTGGTTGTCTCTTTCCCAGAACCTGAGCTTGGTTACGCACTGCTGATTACCCAAACCGAAATTGCACTTGAGCTGGAGCTGCACAAAACCTTCAACCAGGGCATTACCTGGGATGCAGTCGAGGCTAACCTGGAGAACAAACTGAACCAGGAATTCTCTCAACCCTTTAGCAACTTCCAAATGCAGTGGTTGAATGACAACCTTGGTTGGATCATGGTCAGAGAGACAACCAGCAGCAACTTCAGTATCGGCACGCTCTACCAAACCGACGATGGCGGGCATCTGTGGAAAGCGATTGAAGTGCCGGTGGCTGAAGAATTTGTGTTTTTGAACGAAGGTCTCGGATTCATGCTGAACCCTGCGGACTCCCAAACCCTCTATCGAACCACAGACGGCGGTCTGAACTGGGCTGTCTTTGGCGTGGAGATTCCGCCTGAACTCATCGCCAACCAATTTACTGTAGACTTGCCAATGGCAACCGATGAAGACCAATACTTTTTCCCGGTAACGATCCATTCGGAAGAAGATTCCGATTTCCAGGTGTTAATCGATATCAACACAACGCTCAGCGCAAAATCACCGCTGGATCTTGAAAGTCTGGGTGTGATTCCGCTGATATTACCGGCATCTGCCAAAACAGGTCCCCAGGGGACGCAAAAGCTGATTAGCGAAGTGCACACACGCAACGCGCAAAACCTGTGGGTTGAGGTATCTGGTGGAGCGTGCGAGAACATTTTGACAGAAGATGGCAGTCTCATGATCGAGTGTGAAACGACATGGCAGGTTTTGAAGAGCGACAACAGCGGTCTTACCTGGGAAGAGGTGTCCCTTCCGGGCGGGATTAAGCAAGTAAGCGTGAATTTCAACAACCAGGAGCAATCGATAGAGTCCAGTCTGGAGCCGAAAAGCCCGGGAATCCAGGCAGGAATGTGGGTGCAGAATTATACCGGTCATGCCTTTGATAAATGTGAAATACCAACGCTAAGCCAACTGCAAACCTGGTACAACCACAGCCCCTACCGGGCGGTTAATCTGTATATTGGCGGCGTCTCGCGTTTTTGTACCAATGCGCCTCTGACGGCTTCATATATACAGAGTATCTATCGCCAGGGATGGAAGCTAATCCCAACCTGGGTAGGGCACCAGGCTCCCTGTACGAACTTTAAGTATCCGTTCCCCTACAATGTCACCCAGGCTTACCAATATGGGGTCAACAACGCCAATCAAGCCAATGCGCGAATGAAAGACTTGAACTTAAGCAACCCGGATGGCTCTGGCAGTATCGTTTACCTTGACCTTGAACATTTTGGTTACACGCCAAGTTGCTCGGCTGCTGCGAGAGCCTATCTGGAAGGCTGGACTGCCAGGATGACTCAACTGGGCATCACCACCGGGTTGTATTCGACCACTTCCACCATCACCAATAATCAATTTTTCAATGTCGGCAACCAATTTGAAGCCGTCTGGGCTGCCGAATGGTATCAGAACCCTGGATTCCGACCAAACCAAACAGTTTGGAATTTGCGGTACTTGTCGAATATACATTGGCCAAATAACCAGCGCATCTTGCAATATTCTGGTGGGCACACCCAAACCTGGGGCGGTCTCTCAATGGATATCGACAGCAACGTTGCCGAAGGTAAAGTCGCCGTTCCGTACGGCGCAGACCTAACCCCACCAGTTACCACTGCCACGCTCCACGGTACCTTCGGACAAGGGGATTGGTATAATGTCCCGGTTCGGATCACTCTGACTGCCACCGATAACTCCGTTGGTGTCAGGTATACATACTACAAAATTGGTGATGGAATTTGGCATCTATACACCGCTCCATTCCTGGTCTCTGGCGGAAGCATGATGACGGTCAGATATATGAGTGTTGATAAAGTGGACAATTGGGAAGCCCCAAAAATAGTCACGTTTAAAGTTGATACGGTTCCACCAGTTCTTTCCAGACTTATAAAGGTTGGATGCCGGGCACATGACGCCATCCCTCAGCGATGGTGCAATAACGCTTATTTTGCCTGGGATCCTGCCGTGGACACTGGGGTTGGGGTGCCGACGACACAGGCTTACCAATATTATTGGGGCACAAACCGTCAGGGCACGTCTGCGAATTATACCCACGGGGTGTGGTTTGACCCCGACCCGATACCGATGCAAACACCGCACTATTTTCGTTTGCGTGTCCGGGACAATCATGGAAACTGGAGTGCCTGGAAGACGATGTTTACTCTGATCTACGACCCCTTCGCCAAAGATCCGATCTGGCTGCCAATATTACATAAATAAACCGAACTTTTTTCGGTAACTTAAGCTTACCCGCTGATTGCCTGCGGGTTGGCTTATAATTTTGGTGGGCACCGGGCAAGGAGAATGAAATGGATAAAATCAGAGAATTTTTTGGGCAGTTGGATTTTAGCTGGAGATCTTTAAAAGATTATGGCTTAATTTTCGTGGGGGGACTTGTGCAGGCTCTGGCTCTGCGCACTTTCCTTGTGCCGACCCAACTGGTCAGTGGCGGCGTGAGTGGTTTAGCCCAATTATTTTATTACCTCTGGAACCTGCCAATCGGTTTGGTCACATTAATTGGCAACATACCCCTTTTTATTATTGGATGGCGTTTCCTGGGGGGACCACGCTTCGCAATCCGCACAATTCTTTCGGTGCTCTCTTACACAATTCTCGTCGATGTTTTGATCCAGCTAACTGGCTCGCAGCCAATTACCGATGATATGTTATTAAATTCTCTCTTTGGTGGGTTGATAATGGGCGTCGGTCTTGGTCTGGTTTATCTCGGAAGAGGAACGAGCGGAGGTACAGATATTTTAGGGCGGATTCTTAACCGACGCTTTGGCATGTCAATTTCACTGGCATATATGGTCACCGATTCGTTCGCTGTGCTTCTGGCGGGCTTCTTTTTGGGTTGGGAGAAGGCGCTCTATGGCTTGATCATGATTTATGTCAGTGGAGTGGCGGCGGATATGATTACTCAGGGCACCAATGTGATTCGGGAAGCTATGATCATAACCGAAGAGACGGATAAAGTAGTCAATGGTATTATGGATGAATTGGGTCGCGGTACGACAATTATTGGGGCGAAAGGTGGTTTTACACACCAGGAGCGACCGATAGTCTTCTGTGTTGTCACGGCTTCGGAGGTGATCCGGTTGAAAACGATCGTCCATGATGCCGACCCGGATGCTTTTATGGTGGTTGGGCGAGCGAACGAAGCGCTTGGAGAAGGGTTCAAACCGCTTGGCGATCATAATTAAGGAGGAAAATGGCTGAAATCACTGCAATGCTTGCGGATATCACTACTCTCAAAGTAGACGCGATCGTGAATGCTGCAAACCGCTCGTTGCGGGGCAGCGGTGGAGTGGATGGCGCAATTCACCGGGCTGCCGGTACAGAACTTTTGGTGGCTTGCCGGAAATTGATTGGGTGTAAAACCGGCGAAGCAAAAATCACACCTGGTTTCAACTTGCCGGCTGCCTATGTAATTCACACCGTTGGTCCTGTTTGGCGGGACGGCAGTTTTGGCGAAGCAGAATTGTTAGCGAGTTGTTACCGCAATAGTCTGGATCTGGCAGACGTAAACGGGGTGAAATCAATTGCCTTTCCATCAATCAGCACCGGATTCTTTGGTTATCCACTTGAGCAGGCAGCAGGCATCGCAATAGCAACAGTCAGGGGGATGCTTCTGAGCTGATGAGTGTTGAAAAGATAGTTTTTTGCTGTTTCTCTCCGAGATCCCTCAGAGTTTACCAGAAGCTTTTGTAATTTCGTCAGTTCTGATTGGATGACCCAGTTTGAGCCCCATTTTTTCAAGAAGAACCTCGTCGGGGGACTGATCGTTGTAGGTTTGCAGGAAAACTGAGAGCATCATGTTGCAATCAGCGGCTTCGTGAGCGATGTTTTCTTTTCGAGCACGATCGTTGTTTCGCACCCAGCCAGGCTTGCGTGAAACGATTTCATCAGCTTGCAGCCCAAGCGCGGCAAATTGCTCGAGCAGCTCCTCTTCTTCCGGGCTCAACTCGACTGGTTGAAGGGCGAGATAGGCTTCTGCCAGTTCCCCGACTTCGGAGAGGAAAAAGAGCAGGGCGCTTTTTTGATCGGGCCAGCTTAAACCACGCTGCCGGTAGTAATCCTGGATGATTTCAGTTTTCATAGGATATCCTTTTCATAATTCCGAAATTATTATAGCAGTTAGTCTGCCAGGCACCACGGATTAACGTAAGCAGCCGAAAAAAACCGTGATTCCAACATGGTGGGTTTCGCTGAATAAAAAATCACCTTTGATCACATCCTGAACCCACCCATGCTGGTGCCATTATTAAACCACGCCTTCCTCATACTCCCCTTGTGATAAGATTGTCGGACAGCACAATAATTAGCGAGGTTAGTATGACAGAAGTCCCCATTCAATGGCTGGCAAATGAGCACGCTCTGGAGAACCCCAAGTCGAAGTTGGCAGCAGAGTTATTTCCGCCCGGGTTACCCCGCAAGGTGCTGGAACTGCACAGCTCGATTCCCGGCTACCAGACCAGCCCACTCAAAAGCCTGCCACATTTGGCACGGCGAATCGGTTTGGGTGGCATCTGGGTTAAGGATGAGTCTGCCCGGCTCTCGTTGAATTCTTTTAAAGTGCTCGGCGGCGCTTACGCGATCTATAAGAAACTACTCGAACGCGGTAGCTATAAGGATAATGAGCTATCTCTAAGAGATTTATTGCAACTTGAAGGCAAACATCGCGAAAAATTGGGTCACCCGGTTTTTGTGACAGCTACAGATGGCAACCATGGAACCGGTGTCGCCTGGGCAGCCAACAAAATGGGTTTCCCGGCGATTATTTATGTGCATTCGTTGACGACCAAAGACCGTATCCGTGGGATCGAACAACAGGGCGGCAAGGTTGTGGTGGTTGACGGCAATTACGACGATGCCGTGCGCCAGGCTTCTTTCGACGCCAAAGAGAATGGCTGGGAAGTGATCTCAGATACTGCCTGGGAAGGCTATGACCAGGTGCCACGTTGGATCATGCAAGGTTATGCCACCATGTTCGTGGAAGCGCAGGAGCAACTCTCGGGGCAGGGATTAAGCCGCCCGACCCATCTGATTGTTCAGGCTGGCGTGGGCTCATTGGCGGCAGCGGCAATCGGATATTATTCGATCTTGTTTGAAGACAATGTGCCCTTATCGATGGTGGTTGAGCCAACCAAAGCAGCCTGCCTTTACGAATCAATGCGCATAGGTGATGGGAAGCCTCATAATGTTACCGGTGATCTGGACACGATCATGGCAGGACTGGCATGTGGTGACCCGAACCCGTTAGCCTGGGAAACGCTTTACAACTGCGCTGATTACTTTGCTATTTGTCCCGATTATGTGGCGGCAAAAGGTATGCGGGTGTATTCAACCCCACTGCCCGGCGACCCGTTCATTGTTTCGGGGGAATCAGGCGCGGTCACGCTTGGCGCGCTGATGTATACGATGGAATACGAGGGCGCGCGGGAATTATGCGATGCCATCGGTCTGAATGAGGATTCACAAGTCTTGTTGATTAATACAGAAGGCAACACCTCTCCCGATGACTTTCGCAGTGTAGTCTGGGAGGGTGGCATGCCGGTACCTGATGAATATAAGATTCACGCGAAGGAAGCAGAGTAAACAAGGCAATTTATTGTTTCACACTTCTATTGCAGGGGTGTGAAACATTTTATAACCGTTTCTAAAAATCTCAGACACTCAAATTGAAGCCATGAAAAGTTGGTATGATTAGCCCTTATGGAAATTAGACAGTCACCTTTTATTTGCCATCGGGCACCGGAGTGGATTCAACAAATCGTACATACCGGCACCAGTGATCATATCTCAAACCCGCGCCCAAACCTGGGTGAGGTGGTCACGATTCGGCTCGAAATCCCAGTTGCTGGTCAGCCAGAGCAGGTTGTTTTGCGATCAATCCCCAACGGAGAACAGCATTTTGCTGCGATGGAACTGGTGGAAACCAAAGGTCGCATGAATGTCTGGCAAGGGGCGCTTATCGTCAATGAACGCCGGGTTCCCTATCGCTTCGCGATCCAGGCAGATGGTCAAATATGGTGGCTGAATGCTGCCGGGATTAGTGGGTTTGTGCCAGCCGTACCTTGTGATTTTGCGCTCCTGGCTGATTTTCCTGAAATTCCATGGCTTAGCCGCTCTGTTTTTTATCAGATCTTTCCGGACCGATTTGCCAACGGTGACACAAGCAATGATCCCGAAGGAGAAATCGAAGCCTATCCCGGTTACAGTCGCAAAACCTACCCATGGGGTCAGCCGGTGAAGACCGACCGCAAGCATTTCCCTTTTTATGGTGGTGATCTAAAAGGTATAGAGGATAAGCTTGATTATTTGCGCGATCTGGGGATAAACGCCATCTTCCTCAACCCGATTTTCACTGCCTATACCAACCATCGTTATGACGTGGCTGATTTTCGCAATGTAGACCCGACTCTGGGCGGTAATGAAGCCCTCATTTCTTTGCGAAAAGCGCTGACTAAAGAAGGCATGCACCTGATGCTGGATATTGTGCCTAACCACAGTGGAGCCGGGCACCCCTGGTTCCGGGAGGCGATCAGCGACCCAGCCAGCCCACGGCGAGCTGCCTTTTACATCGACGAACATAATGAATATGTCTCCTGGATGGGGTTTGGCAGTCTTCCCAAGCTCAATTACAGCGACCCTAATTTGCGGACCGAAATGTTCGCAAGCGATACCAGCATCTTTGCCAGCTGGATGCTGCCTCCGTATCAGATCGATGCCTGGCGTGTCGATGTAGCAAACATGCTCGGACGGTTCGATGAACAGCAGCTGGACAATGAAGTGCTGCCCCAAATTCGTAAGGCGGTAAAACGCGCCAACCCCGACAGTTATCTGATCGGCGAAAATTTCTTCGAAGCTGCACACCAATTGCAAGGCGATGCCTGGGACGGTGTGATGAATTACACTGGTTTTGCGATACCGCTGCTGCACTGGCTGAAAGGTTACAAACAGGGAGCGCTTCGCTGCGACGCGATTTTAGAGTCACGGCAGCCGCTAACCACTGACGCATTGATAGGCGCCTGGGAGGAGAATTTGGCTTCCATCCCCTGGGCGGTCGCGACCCAACAATTCAACCTGCTTGATAGTCACGACACCGAACGCCTGCGAACAATCCTGGGCGGTGACGATGATCTGATACGACTGGCAGTGATGGTTCAGTTCACCTTCCCGGGGGTGCCCTGCGTCTATTATGGGGATGAAATCGGGCTCGAAAATGAGGAAGGGTTTGCTCAGCGAAATTGCTTCCCCTGGGATTCGATCAGGTGGGACCTTGATTTGAGAACTTTTTACCAAAAACTTATCTCACTTCGCAAAGAAAATGACATCCTGGCGAACGGCAGCTTCCAGGGATTGTATTGGGATGACGATATGTTTATCTTTCAGCGCGTGCTGAGGAACAGGAGAGTTGTCGTGACAGCAAGCCGGACTGAACAGCCGGATGGCTTTATCTTGAAAAGCGACCTGCTGAATGGCATTGGCGTAGAACGCCTGCAGAGCCTTTTCTCAGACGAGAGTCTTGTTGTCTATCCGGGCGAGATCAAAATTCCGCCTTTGGCAAGAGGTGGGGCTATCTGGCTCTAACGGGGTTATTATCGAGTCCTATTCGCTTATAATCAACCCATGCAAAGTTTGAAGGTTGGGCTAAAAAGGCTCCTTGATAATGTTAGTAAGCAATTTTCGGGCGCGCGCGAGTTCCTGAAAAAAGTTTATTACAAGGCGAATACAATTACCGGAGGGTTGCTGGGCATCCTCAGGCATACCTTTAACAATTTTTCCATGATGCGTGGTCCTGAAGCGGCAGCCGGCCTTTCATACTATGCGCTTTTTTCTATTTTCCCATTTTTGTTGGCGGCAGTGTCAATCGCCTCCACGTTCCTCGAGCAGGAAGTGGTGAAGCAAAAGCTGTTTGAGGTGGTCAGAGAGTTTTTTCCTGTTTCGGTGAACTTCGTTAACAACCTGATCAGCGGTGTGCTGGAACAGCGCGGCGCTTTCACACTGGTAGCCGCAGTTGGTTTGTTATGGTCAGCCAGCAACGTTTTTGACAAGATCATTGTCAATGTCAACCGCGCCTTCCCCAAAGGGCGCAACCCGGGTTTTATTCAGAGCCGGGCGATGGCGCTGGTTATCATCCTGGTTATCGTGGTGCTTTTCTTGGGATCCATTGCGATTGACACAATTCGGAGTTTTTTGAAAATAGAAAGCTTTCAAGTGAACGGAATCATCCTGGTTGAAACCCGGCTGTACCAATGGCTGCGCTGGGTTTTACCCCTGGTGATTAAATGGCTGCTTTTCTTTGCTATCTACACCTGGATTCCGCGTAATAAATCGATTTTCTTTAAGGCACGGCTGATTGGTTCGTTGGTGGCTGCAGGATTATGGGAACTGGCAACCCGCGCGCTTTCCTGGGCGCTGGCGACCGGTTTCACTAATTTTGAGCTTGTCTATGGATCACTTTCCTCAATTATCGCCTTGATGACGTGGATGTATCTTTCGGGGTACATCGTCTTCCTCGGTGCGCATCTAACTCACGCGACCAACTATCATTTCGTGTCGAGTAAAGCTAACAAGGAAGAAGGCAGGTTGCCTCCCGCGATTGAAAACGGTGGAACTGAAAATGACTGACCTCTCCATCTGTATCATTACGCTAAACTCCAGGGATAAACTTAGGGCGTGTTTGGAATCTATCGAGCAATATCCACCAAAAGACTCCTTTGAGATTCTGGTGACGGATAACGCCTCGAATGACGGGACCGTCGAAATGCTGCAAAAGGACTTCCCTTACGTAAAGGTTTTTCGAAATGAGCGCAATGAGGGTTTTACAAGACCAAATAACCAGATGCTGCACCGGGCTAAGGGTGAATTTCTGCTGCTGTTAAATGCCGACACCGAGGTGATCGAAGACTGTTTTGGACCACAAATTCAATTTCTACGCGACAACCCCTGCGTCGGCGTTAGCATTCCGAAAGTGCTCAATCAGGACGGCACATTCCAGAAACAATCCCGTCGGGGAGAAGCCAGACCTAAGGAGGTCATCGGTTATTTTTTGAAGAGGCTTGCTCGACGTTATAAGAATGACCGGGAACTGAATGGCTATTTGATGAGTTGGCTGCCACAAGATGAGATCGCGGAAGTGTATGCTGTTTCTGGTTCGTGTATGTTTATTCGGCGGAAAACCTGGGAGCAGGTTGGCGATCTGGACGAACGTTTTTTTGCCTATCAGGAAGATAGCGATTATTGCATGCGAGCGAGAAAGCTTGGCTGGAAAGTCATGTATGTGCCCATCACCAGGATCATCCATCACGGCGGTCAGGGCGGTTCGCAGGCACGACGGTGGAACAGCAATTGGCATTGGCATCGCTCATATTTTCTGTATTACAAAAAACATTTCAAAGATGAATACTCCTGGCTGATTAATTGCGGAATGTATTTTTTAATGGTTTTGAAGTTCCTTTATTCCATCTTGGAACTTCTGATAGCCCAGCCAAAGCGTCAAAAATCCGGCTGATCTTTTATACAAACTCTTGAAACAGGGCATTTAAAGGATGAGAATTCGCTTGTTCCATAAATTCCGGAGCAAGTGAAAGGTTACTATGGCACAAAAAGAGATAAAAGACAAGAAAAATCGAAACGGAAACGATCCCTCTGGTGGTTTTTCTGACGCAGAAAAAGAAGCCATGAAGGAACGATCCAGGGAACTTAGACAGGAAAAATCTTCAAAAAGCAAAACTGGCGGCGAGGAAGCTGTGATCGAAAAGATCAATGAAATGGCGGGCGAAGACAAGAAAATCGCCTTAAATTTACACGAAATGGTCAAGAACGATTTTCCGGAGTTAGCGTTTAAAACCTGGTATGGCTTCCCTGCTTATACAAAGGACGGAAAAATGATCACCTTCTTCCAGGCATCAGCGCGTTTTGGAGAACGCTATTCAACCCTAGGCTTCAGCGGTGACGCGAGGTTGGACGACGGTGTTTTTTGGCCTACTTCATATGCGATTTTGGAGTGGAACGATGAAGTCGCCGCAGAAATTAAGAAGGTGATCAAGAAAGTGGTAGGGTAGAAAAACCAAAAATGGGCAAGACAAGGGCGGGTTAGGAGCCCGCCCGTAGATTGCCAAACTATCAATGGTTTGCTTGTTATCTGCTAAGGCGTAAAATCTCGGCAGCATCTGCGGCAGTGATGTCGCGGTGCTCACCCCTGACGAAATCCTGCCTTTCAAGGTGCTCGCGCACTTCCTCTGCCACCTTGTCAGGGTCGAGCCCATAGGCGGTCAGGGTCGTAGGCATGCCCAGACTATGGAAAAAGGCTGCCAGGGCTTCGATCGTCTGGTCAACACGTTCAGAATATTTTTGTGATTTCTGATCCAATACCCGGTAACCCAACTGGAGCAGTTTTTCCTGTTTTTGTTCGCGCTTATACCAAAGCAGCCAGGGCAAAACCACGGCTAACGACTCGGCGTGTGCCAGCCCGTAAAGCGCTGTCAGCGAATGCCCAATCCCGTGAGTAGACCAATCTTGAGGAACACCGACACCAATCAAGTGGTTCAGTGCGTTGGTACACACCCACATGTAATTGGAGCGGGCGACATAATCAGGCGGGTCAGTCTGCAGCGCGCGCTCAGCGATATCATGAATTGCCAGCAGCAAGCCTTCAGCCTGGCGGTCCTGCACTTCGGCTCCGATTGGGTAAGTCAGGTATTGTTCCAGGATATGGACATAGGCATCGACCAACCCGTTGCGGATCTGTTCTTTCGGCAGAGAGTAAGTCACTTTCGGGTCTAAAACAGAGAATTTAGGAAAGACTTTTTCGCTCCCGAAGGAAGCCTTCTCGCCTTTCTCGCGGTGCGAAATGACGCTGTTGCGGTTCATCTCACTGCCAGTGGCTGGCAGGGTCAGCACGACGCCGATCGGCAGGGCTTTTTTGATGATTGAACCAAGCCCCTGCGAGACGATGTCCCACGGGTCTTCACCCTGATAGTGAGCAGCCACTGCGATAAATTTGGCACCATCAATCACCGAGCCACCACCAACTGCCAAAAGGAAGTCGATCTTGTTTTTCTTGACCATCTTTACGGCTTTCATCAGTGTGGCGTAATCGGGGTTAGGTTCGATGCCGCCAAACTCGAACAAATCATGTTTTCGCAGGGCGTCTGCGACCTGGAGGTAAACACCGTTTTTCTTAATCGAACCGCCGCCGTAAAGCATGAGCACCCGCGCTTTGCGCGGAATCAGTTTTTTGATTTTGGCAATGCTGCCATCCCCAAAAACAATCCTGGTTGGGTTATAGAATTGGAAATTGTTCATTTTTACCTTTCTTGAAGGATAAGAATCTCAATCACTAATAATAATATCAAACAAAAAAATTACGATCCAGGTTGTGGATGATAATGGACATGGACATCTTTAAGATAATCCACTCCCGCAACCAGGCGTTTTTCAACTTCTGTAGCGATAGCGTGCCCTTCATCAACCGTAAGGTCACCGCAGACAAAAATGGTTACATTCATTGCCAAAAATTGCCCAAAGCGATGGGCGCGGATAAGCTCGATGCCTTCCAGCCCGGGCACTCCCTGGAGCAAGGAACGCACCTGTTTATCCAAAGCCTTGCCCGGGACAGTGTCCATGAGGATGTCGGTTGAGTCGCGTAAAATTTCAATACCTGAGATCAGGAAAATGACCGCGACGATTGCCCCAGCCAACGGGTCTGCCCAATGATAGCCAAATTGGCTGGCAAGCACGCCGGCTGCCACAGCGCCAGATGAAAAAATGTCATTACGATGGTCAAGCGCCAGTGCCATAATGGTTGGGTTGTCAGTTTTCTGACCTGCTTGACGGGTGTAAAGATACAGAATGCCTTTAAGCAGGATGGTAAAAAGTGCCACGTAAAGAGCAGTGGGGTTAACCGCTGTGAACTCGCCTGAATTCCGAAAGTAATTGACCAGGGTCTGAACTGAATTCCAGAAGATCGTAAATGCCGCGGTAATGATAAATGCGCCAATTACCAGTGCGCCAATGCTCTCAAACTGGCTGTGCCCGTAAGGATGTTCTTCATCGGCTGGTTTTTTGGCAGCACGGTAGAAAATGGCGATAGCGGCGTTATAAACCACATCGGAAGTGGAGTTGATACCATCTGCCAGCAGGGCGGAGGAGCGAGCGAAAATTCCGATACCGGTTTTTAGCAGCGCCAGGAGCACGTTGGCAATCAGCGCGAAGTTGATCGTCCGGGAACTGATTTGTGAGCGTTTAGTTTGCTCCATGGGGTCTGCATGCACTTCCACATTATTCAGTTTTATCACCGGTCTAAACCAACCGCCTTGCGCACCCTCGCCAACACCGGTCGACCGAGTTCGCGGGCTTTCTCTGCCCCTTGTGCCAATAGCAGGTCAATTTCAGGCTTGTTTTCCATCAGGTAATTGAAGCGCTCTCGGGCAGGCTTAAAAGTGACCAGCATGGTTTCAAACAATTCTTGTTTTAGCGTGCCATAAGCCAGCCCGCCCTTGAGGTAAAGCTGACGCACCTCTTCAACCCGTTCTGATGATCCGAAGAGTTTGAATATCTGGAAGAGGTTATCGCTATCCGGATTTTTGGGGTCCTCGGGCGGGGTGCTGTCGGTGACAATGCGCATGACCTGTTTTCGCAGTTCTTTTTCCGTGCAAAAAATCGGCAGTGTATTGCCGTAACTCTTGCTCATCTTTCGACCGTCGATGCCGGGAATGTCCTTTAGGTCTTTTGCGAAGTTCCCTTCGGGGAGTTTTAGGGTTTTTCCATAGATGCGGTTGATGTTTTCGGCAATGTCGCGGGCGATCTCTACATGCTGCCTTTGGTCCGGTCCAACTGGAACGAAGTCAGAGTCATAGAGCAGGATGTCGGCTGCCATCAAGATCGGGTAGGTGAAAAGCCCCATATTCACGCCATCATCGGGGTCGCGCCCGGTTTCAATGTTTTTATCGACCATCGCTTTGTAGGCGTGCGCGCGGTTCATCAGACCCTTGGGGGTTACCGCCGAGAGAATCGTAGTCAGTTCAGGTATTTCGTGGATGTCAGATTGGCGGAAGAATATCGCTTTTTCTGTATCCAGACCGAACGCAATCCAGGAAGCGGCTACTTCATAAATAAGTTGTTGCAGTTCAAGCGGGCTTGGGTTGCTGTTGAGGGCGTGCAGGTCAGCCACAAAGTAAACCCCAAAATACTTGGAAGTCAGAGCCAGGGCAGGCTTGATCGCGCCGAAGTAATTGCCAATATGAATGTTTCCGGTTGGTTTAATGCCGGTTAGCGATATTTTCATCTTGCTTCTCCTACAAGTAACTTAAGACTTTATTATAAGTCATTCAAGACCGCTTGCTGAAGCAATATTTTGTGTAGTTTACAAAAATGGCATTTATATCTGTTTCAAAAGCCCGTGATCTACGATGAAAGAGGAAGATCATCATGAATTATAGCCTTGAACAAGCTGGCATAAGGGGTTGAGGTTTTGCCAGTTTTCAAGATTGTGAAACTCGCTTTAGGG
>JAAYZW010000088.1 GCA_012514645.1 Chloroflexota bacterium | reverse complement strand
TGCCAGGTTCTTCTGATTACTTTATGGGCAGCATTGTTTCCTACGCCTACCAGGCAAAGGTGAACCTGCTCGGCGTCAGCTGGGATACCCTCCAGAAACACGGTGCCGTCAGCCGCGCGACCGTGCTAGAGATGGCAGAGGGCGCACGAAAGGCGTTTAATAGCGATCTGGGGCTCTCGGTCTGCTGCATCGCCGGACCAGGCGGTGCCACCACCGACAAACCGGTCGGCACTAGCTGGATCGCGCTTTCCACGCCCGAGGATGACCGGGCATACCATTTTTTGCTGCAGGGCGACCGTGAGTCGGTCAAAGCACAACTGGCGCAAAAAGCATTAGAAATATTGGGGGAATACCTGGAAGAGTGCGCTGGTAATGGCGCAACCGCTGACTAATGAACGAGCGCTCCCCGGAAGAACAGCGAGAGCTCGAAGAAGAAAAACTTCGTGCCAGGCAGATACGCTGGCCCGCATTTATGCCTTTCTTCTGGATGGGGCTCGCGGCGGTCATGGGTTCCTTTGCCGCAGACTTGTTCGAATTTCTGTGGTATTGGTGGACTGGGTTATTGATCGGGTCCTTACTCCTCGCCCTGCTCAAGCACAAAGACCACAATATGGTGCAAACAATTCGGGTGTTTCCGGTATCACTGGCACTGGCAGTCTTTTCATTAACGGCTATGCTCTACCAGGTGTCTTTACCCCGAGCTGAACCCGATAACCTGCTTTATTATCACAACCGCGGGGTGGTTACCATCAATGGAATCGTGGTCGTCCCACCCGAGCTCAAGCAAAATAGCTTACAGATAGTGGTGGAATCGCAATCGCTACGGGCTGAAGACCTGGCTGTTCGCGAACCGGAAGTCGTTGGCAGAGTTATTTTTTACCTACCATTAGGATCAGACCTGCAGTATGGCGACCTTGTCGAAATTACCGATGAGTTGATTCCACCGGAGGAGGGAGTGAATTTTTCGTGGCGTGAATACCTGAAACACCAGGGAATCTACTCAACCATGGAGTTTCCCCGTTTACGGCTGATTGCGAGAAACCAGGGCAATCCTTTGATGACTGTGCTTTACCGTCTGCGGGACAATGGCGGACAAGTTTTGAGCAAAATTTTTCCAAGCCCGGAAGACAGTTTGCTCAAAGGCATCCTGCTGGGCGATGAAAGTTACATATCCCCAGCGCTCTCTACTGCTTACCGGCTGACCGGCACCAGCCATATCATTGCGATCTCGGGTTTCAACATGTCGGTCTTGGCTGGTTTGGTGAGCTTGTTTTTCACCCGGCAGTTCGGGCGTAAACGCGGCGCGATGGTTACCATCTTCCTTTTGGGCGGATACAGCTTGCTGGTTGGCGCGAGCGCATCGGTTGTGCGAGCCGCATTCATGGGTTCATACGCCGTCCTGGGCAGTTCCATCTCTCGAAAAGGCAATACGCTTAATAATCTGGGGGTTAGCACGCTCTCAATGGTGCTGCTCAACCCACACCTACCATGGGATTTGGGCTTTCAGTTTTCGGTGATGGCAACGCTTGGTTTGTCGCTTTTTGCCGGTCCGTTGCAAGCCCGGCTGGAAGGTTGGCTAAGCGATCGACTGGAAGAAACTGTAGCCCTGGCGCTAAGCAGCCTGGTATCCGAAACATTTTTGCTCACGATGGTCGCCCAGGCTTTGGTTTTACCGCTGAGCATCTGGCACTTTAACGAAGTGTCGTGGCTGTTTGTCATCGCAAACCCATTGATCTTGCCAGTTCAGCCCGCTGTGATGGTTTTGGGCTTATTTTCGATGGGCGCAGGGTTGTTATGGCTGCCGCTGGGTCAAGCCTTGGCATGGTTGACCTGGCCATGGGTGGCTTACAGTAACCGTATGGTTTCCTGGTTGGCTAGCCTGGCACCTGAAACCTGGACCTTGCCTCGTTTTAGCCTTTTTTGGGTCGTTCTATATTATCTGGTTTTATTCCTGATAGTATTTCGCCCTAAAATCCGTGAGTGGACTAAAACCATCCTTCGCCCCGCCTACATCCTGCCGGCGTTGGGTGGGCTGGCGCTGGTGGTTTGGTTGGCGGTCTTTTCAGCTCCGGATGGCGACCTTCACCTCTATATCCCTAACAAACCCGATCAAACCTTCATGATGATCAAAGCCGGACATGGGCAAACCTTGCTGGTTTCCGGCAGTGCCGGAACAGACAGCCTGGTAGATGTGATTTCGAAGCAGCTGCCTTTGTTTTCAAACCAGCTGGATGTTGTGATTATCCCAAATTGCGGTCGGGCATCGCTCTCGGGTCTGTTTGTATTGGCATCGAAGCTGGAGATTGGGCAGGTGCTCTGGGGCTGTGAGCCCAACAGCAGTCAAACAAGCCGAAATCTTCAGTCCTTGTTTGAACAGAATTCCATTGAACAG
>JAAYZW010000087.1 GCA_012514645.1 Chloroflexota bacterium | reverse complement strand
CTTTATTGGTGTAAGAGCGAGCGCCCTTGCTGATCTGGACAATAAAGGGTGCCTGAGAATCCAGATTGCCCCGGAAGAGACCAACGATTTGTTCCAGGTTATTGATGTTGTAAGCCCCAATGGCATATTTGCCATAGGCATGTTCAAACAGTTTTTTTGTGGTGACAATCATGATTGACTCCTTGAGGGATTTTTCTTTAATTATACATTACCCCCTCGTTGGAAAAGAGGATGTAAAGTGAGCAGAAATTCTCAATTTGAAAATAAATCTTGTTTTTTTGCCTGATAAAGGCAAAATTTATATATGCATAACCGCAGGGGACGGTCCCAATAGTGAGCAGTCAATCACCGCTTACCTTGTCAGACCTCCCCAGCTCGAGAATTGCGGATAAGTATTGAAAACCGAAGATTAACCGTGATATCCAACGGGATGGGTTTCGCTAATCAAAGAATGACCTATGCTCACGTCCTGAACCCACCCCTTCTGTTGCAATAAGTTTCTCTGGAATAGTTTAGTTAAAAAATACAATGTTAAAATTTGCTGGAAAGGTGAGCGAAAGGTTACTTATTGAGCGCTTCGTGGTAGATATCACGAAGTCTTTGAGCGTAGGTGTCAGGGTCGTGCATTTCGCGGATGCGCTCGAGAGCCTTCATGCCTTTAATGAAAATGACACTTGGGTCAGCAATGATGCTGGAGATGATCATCTCCAGACCAGCCTGGATATGCTGTGAGAGTCGTTCGCGCTCTTCAGGTGTTGAATAGAGTGCTTCTTTGAGGTCAGTTTTTGGGACGCGAATGAGCCAGCCTACGTCGGTGTTGTTAATCTCAGGCAGCGCGCGAACATCGGTGCTGATAACCGGCAATCCACAGGCTTGGGCTTCCAGAACAGAGAGCCCATAAGTGTCAGCATAGGTTGGCAGAAGCCCGACATCACATGTTTTTATGAGCTGCAAAACTTGCTCGTTGGGCAAGCTCTCGTGGTATTCAATCCAGTCGGGGTTCTCGCTGATAAATTGCTTAGCCCATTCGATGTCAGCTGGAGTTTCTTTGGCGGCATAAGCATCTAAACGCAGTGAGCTGACAATCACAAGCTTAATCGGTGCTTTTTCTGCCTTTATCAAATGTTCGAAGGCGTTCAGAATTTCCCGCCCACCTTTGCGGAAAAAATCCATGCCAACGAGAATGAATCGTATTGGATTGGAATAGTCATAACTGCGTTTTGTTATCTGCCCTGCCAGAACCTCCTGCGGAGGATGAAGAATGGTCATTTTTTCCAAAACAATTGTCCGCTCTTCAAATGGCAGCTGTGACAGTAGTTCATGCTGAATGTCAGCAGCAGATTGAGACCAGGCGATGATGCGTTTACAGGATGGAGATAACAGGGCATCAAAACCGCGTCTGACCAGAGGAGTCATATTCAAGCCTGTTTTATATTTCTCCTGATAACTCTGCAGTAAAGATGAAAAACGGGGTAGCAGGGTCTCAGAATGGGATACCCAGGGGGTGCGTCCGTAACTGATTCCATTTGAGAAATGCAGAATATCAACTTTGGACAATTCGAAATCATCGAACTGGTTGTTTAAATCGAAAGTGGGAAACAAATCCCTCCCCAAGCGGCGATTAGCCGACAGCGCTGCCCTGCGCAGATTACTGTAAAGATCATTTACCGGAACATACTCTGCTTCGGGGAGCTTGTAGAGAATGTTACGCAAATACGTATAATAGTCAAAGCGATAAGATAGGACCCCAATTTTCATATGACCCCTATTTTAGCAGAATTTTACAATCAGATTCCGCCTTGTTAGCAGAGGGTAAAGAACTGACCAAAGACTCCAGGACAGCTGGCAGGTTTTGAGGCGCGGTTCAGACCGCAGGTGAGAGCATGGTGATCGATCGTCTGAAAAAAGTAACAGCAAGCACGCTTGCGCCGCAAGGCAACATAAGCAACCGATGATGAGAAAATGCCCGGCGTGATAAAATCAACCTGATGGGAAACTTTAGACAATTTTTATCCCGATACTGGTGGGTAGCCCTGTCTGTACTGGTTGTAGGTGTAATCGTGGTTCTAACCACAACTGCCCCGCAGAGCAGCCCACCCATGATCACGCCCGTCATAACCCTGGAGGGCAGCCCTGCTGCGATTTCGCCTGAGACCGAGGCGACCCTGTTGATGATCCATGCCACCGCCACGCCAATACCTTCGCCAACGCCCTGGCAAATTGCCACACCAACAACGGCACCGATCAACCTGACCCCAAAAGCAATTCTTTCGGTCAACCCGTTCACCGGTCAAGAAATTCGAGACCCCAGTTTACTTGCGCGAAAGCCTGTCTTGGTCAAGCTGCTCAATTGGTCCCGCGGCCAAAGACCACTTTCCCAAATTAACCAGGCTGATCTGGTTTTCGAATACTACACCGGTCACCAGACAAATCAGCTCGCTGCCCTTTTTTACAGCAGCGATGCCGATCAGATCGGTCCGTTGGCACCTGGCAGGCTGGTCGACGCCCGACTTACACGGCATTATCAGGCTGATTTGGTGGTATCGACTGCCGACACAATGACCAAGAGTGTTCTGGAAAACACACTGCCAGAGCGCGTCTTCTACCAGGGCTTTACCCCCTGTCCGGGTATTTGTACTGATCCGGTTGCGATTGGCGGACAAACTTTCGCGAACACATACGCAATCCGCGAGTACGCTGAGGACCAGCGAACGCCAGGAAGCGTGCCGCTATTTGACTCACTTAAGTTTGCTAATTCACTGGATACGTGGGACGAAGACGCCCTTCGTTTCACCTGCCTCTATGCAGATTTTTCGGTGATGGACTGGCGGTTTGAGGCTGAAACTGGTTTGTACCATCTCTGGCAAGAGGTTGAGGATGAGAATGGAGAATTGTTGCTGCAACCAGCTTATGACAGTGATGGAAATCCGGTGGCTTTCGAAAACCTGGTCTTCATGATGTCAAATTACATCGAGTACACCACCGCGATCTATGACATTAACCTACGCGAAGGTGACCCCAACCAACAGGCGATTTTTTTGCGGGACGGAAAGCTAACTTACGGAACGTGGTTTGCTGAAACGGCGACTGATCCATTCAGTTTTTTTGTTGGAGGCGAGCCATACCCACTTAAGCCAGGGAGGTCGTGGATCACAATTTCATCCACCTTCTCCCGCCCAGAAAAAGTTGACGAAGGCGAATGGGACTTGTGGTTTAAGCTTCGCTAACCCGCTGTGATTCAAAACGCAAGGCGCGCGTGCCGTTCATCGTGACAATCAGTGAAATCCCAATATCTGCCACAACCGCAACCCAAAGCGGTGTCCAACCCAACAGCGCCATGATTGCCACAAGGGCTTTAAAGCCAAGACTGATGACCACATTTTGACGAATCAGCTGGTTGACAAAACGCGACAATCTGATGGCGAATGGCAGTTGCTGCAGATCATCGTTCAGTAAGACCACATCCGCGGTTTCGAGCACCTGGGCATTACCAGCACCACCCATGGCGATACCGATGTCTGCCTGCGCGAGAGCCGGCGAGTCATTGATTCCATCACCAGTCATTACCACCGATCCATGCTTTGCCTTGAGCTTGGATAGCCATTCGAGCTTGTCTTCCGGCAAGAGGGCAGCATGGAATTCTTCGATGCCGATCTGGTTGGCAACTTTTTCAGCAACCGCGGCGTTGTCACCGGTGAGCATAACCGGCAGCAGACCGGTACGCTTGATCGCAGCGATGACCTCTTTAATTTGAGGGCGGACCTCATCATCAACGCTCAGAAAACCGCGCACGCGATCACCGTCACAAACCAGCATGGCGCTTTCGCCTCTGTTTTCGGCGTCGCGCACAGCATCGACAATCTGGGAAGGGGTTTTGTGCTCAGCCAGAAAGAGCGGCAGGCTGCCGACTGTGCCAAGCTTGCCGTTGATCGTACCGGTCTGCCCCTTTCCTTCCAGAACCAGCAGGTCTTGCGCTGAGGGGTAACGACCAG
>JAAYZW010000086.1 GCA_012514645.1 Chloroflexota bacterium | reverse complement strand
GCCGTAATGGAGCAGTTTTAAAGTTGGGTAAGGTTAATATTCTCTTTGTGATAATACTTTCGTTATTGCCTTGATCTTGATTCACAACCGTAGGGGGAGGTCCCAATCGTGAGCGCTCAATCACTAATTAAATAGAGAGACCTCCCCTGCTCAATAAATTCGGAGTGCGATTAACTGTACTTTCTGCATTTTAAATCAAACAGTTGTGATATCAGCATTGCTGAAAAGGTTAAACGTTCAATATATGGATAAACGGTTGTTGGTATGATTAAAAAAAAAGGAGTTAGCCATGGAACATGACAACACTTTATTGCATGAATTGAGCCTTCTGCGAGAAGCTATCGAACGGATTGCTGACGCGCTGGAAGCGATCGATGATAAGCTGGACGATCTGATCGAACCAGAGGAATACGATTACACCGCCGTGTCTGAGCTGCTCGGACTGGATGAAGACGATTTCGATGATGACGACGAATTTGAAGATGACGATTTTGATGAGGATGAGGACGACCTGCTGATTTAATGCTCCTGATCACAGCACAGCTCAGCGGTTAAGAAAACAACCACCCATGGAGTGGTTGTTTGTGCCGAGTCACAGACTCGAACTGTGGACCCTTCAATTTTCAGTCGAATGCTCTACCAACTGAGCTAACTCGGCGTAGGCAAAGATTCTAATCGTTGAATGGACGGCTGTCAAGCAAAACGCCGGCAATGGATGCAAAAATGGCAAGATAAAACCATGTCGGCAGTTGGCTCCACCCAAACTTTTCCGCTGTGCCCCTCAACAGTCGCCTTTACTTTGCACAGATCATGGGCGATGTCAGCCGCCGAGCGCTTGTCTTTCTTGAGAAACAGCTCGGTTCGCAGCCTGCCAGCATTTTTAAATTTGGGAACTTTTAGATCCAAAACGTAGAATGCATGGTTAATTGCACTAAGAAATTAAGACAACAAAACTAAAGTGAATGAAATTTTTATAACCGTAGGGGAGGTCTGACTATGTAAGCTGTCATTGAGCGGTCATGTTCGGGACCTCCCCCTACAATCATGTACATCATAGTTTGTTTTCAGATTGAGAATTGCTGGCAGCCAGCGCCTCGAAAACACGACTACTTCTTTTTCCGTTACAATAATCACACTCTTGAACATTATCTGAATTATTGGAGGACCTTATGGACCCTTTAACTATCCTTCTGATTACCCTCGGACTGCTCGTTGCAGTTGTTGCCGCGGTTGTTTTGATCAGAACTTTTCAATATCCCACCCCCACACCAAAACCCGAGCCAATTGTGCTCACCGAGGTTGACGGCGAAGAAGTTGCCCGCCATATTGGCTTGGCAATCCAGATGAAAACCATCAATCAGCTTGACCCCAAACAGGTCGACCCAACCCCTTTTAAGGGTTTACACAACCTGATTAGCACGCTTTATCCGGAGGTTGAAGAATATCTGGAGCGCGAGATCATCGGAGACTATTCGCTGCTTTACACCTGGCAGGGGTCAGACCCGCATCTCGACCCGATCGCGCTGACCGCGCACATGGATGTCGTGCCCGCCAATGAAGCGCCAGACTCTGGCTGGAGCTACCCGCCCTTCAGCGGCACTATTGCTGAGGGTCACGTCTGGGGGCGCGGCGCCATTGATTGCAAGGGTGTCATGATTGGCATACTTGAAGCGGTCAACTACCTTCTGAAAATTGGTTTTACGCCAAAACGTACCGTTTATCTTGCCTTTGGAGAAGATGAGGAAATATCGGGGGCACGCGGGGCTGTCCAAATTGTGAACACATTAAAACAGCGCGGCGTGCACCTCTCGTTTTTGCTCGACGAAGGCGGCATAATCTCTCATGGCTCTGTTCCGGGCGTGGAGGCACCGGTAGGGCTGATTGGAGTAGCCGAAAAGGGTCACTTAACGCTGGAACTGCGCGCGACGACCGAGCCGGGGCACGCCTCAGCCCCCGGAGATACCACGGCCATCGGCGCGCTGGCGCTGGCAATTGCCACGCTGGAAAACAATCCCTTTCCGCAAGACCTGGAATTCGCAGAGTTTATGATGAGTTTTCTGGCCGACGAATTGCCTTTCACCCAAAGAATGTCACTGGCAAACCGCTGGCTCTTTGGCAAAACGGTTGCCAAACGCTTCGCTTCACAGGCGGTCACCAATGCCAGCACCCGCACAACGATTGCCCCGACAGTGATCAAGGGGGGGCACACCGAAAACGTCTTACCGGCAACCGCCGAGGCTTTGGTCAACCTGCGCCTGATGCCTGGGGATACCCTGGTAGATGTTTACAAATATGTCAACGAACTGGTAGGGGATGATCTGTTGGAGGTTATGCCTGCCCACAACGAGAGCCTTTATGGAGATCATTCCTGGGACCCAACCGATGTTTCGGATGTCGATTCACCTCAGTTCCACATTTTGCTTGACCTGATTAAAGCGAGCGTGCCAGGGGCGGTGGCAGCACCCTATTTGATGACCGGCGCCACCGACGCGCGGCACTATATGCAAATTTGTGAGCGGGTATACCGTTTTTCGCCCTATGTTCTCACAGCTGAGGAAACCAAGAGTGTCCATGGGATTAACGAGCGATTGTCTTTTGAAAACGCCGCGAAGATGGTTGGCTTTATGATTGAGGTGATCGAATGTATGTCCAGCATCCCGACCGATTTTTATGGCGAAGACGAAATCGAAGATACCCGCCTGGCAGACGATGAAAGCGCGGAAACACTCGCCATCAGACAATTGGAAGAACCCCTGACAACCCGACCAATGCGTGCTCCTGAAGTCGAAGAGATTGCAATGCAAACCTTTCCCGAGGAGGAGGAATAGCCTGATTCCCTGTTATTATTAACAATTATGAAAAGAAAAAGCATCGTTTTGCTCGCCCTGATTGGGGTAATCATCTTAGCTGTGGGCGCTTTCTTTGTTATCAAACTTGCGCGTGACACGATTTTTGTTTACGAGGAGCCTCCCACACCTGCTCCCAGCGAGACGCTTCCCTCTGGTGCTGACCCAGCAATCACGGCAAATATGGATGAAATTGAAGCCCAGGTAAGTCAACTGCGTGGGCTGGAGATCGACACTCAGATTTCGCGCCGACTGATGACCCGCGATGAGCTTGAGCAGGTGGTTATTGAGCAGTTTCTTGCAGAATATGACTCCGAGCAAGGTGAGCATGATGCCGCTGTGATGAATTTGTTTGGCTTGCTGCCTGCTGATTTTGACTTGTACAACTTTTATTTGGAGATGTACAGCGAACAAATTGCTGGCTATTACGATTCGAAGGAAACAGCCATGTACGTCATTACAGAAAGCGGTTTTGGCGGGATGGAACGCTCCACCTACGCGCATGAATTTGTGCACGCCTTGCAGGATTTCCACTTCGATTTTGAAGGTAAGCTGGGATACACCGATGAACTCTGTAAGCTGGATTCGGAGCGTTGTGCGGCGCTGCAATCGCTGATTGAAGGCGACGCAACACTGACCCAGCAGTTATGGTTCCAGGAATATGGCACGCAAGAAGATCTGCGTGACCTGCAAGAATTCGCGACCACCTATCAAAGTCCGGTCTTTGATTCTGCCCCACTCGCTTTGAGTGAGGCGCTGACTTTTCCGTATGTTTATGGCGCTACCTTCATCCAGACGCTTTACGCGCAAGGCGGTTTTGCGGCTGTGGATGCTGCTTTCACCAGCCTTCAGCCGCATTCTTCAGAGCAGATTATGCACCCGAATACCTATCCTGAAGATGTTCCTCAATATCCACCCCTCCCAAACCTGGAAGCGGTACTCGGTCAGGGCTGGGCGCAGATCGATACTGGCAACCTGGGAGAGTATTACGTCTACCTGGTGTTAGCAAAAGGGTACAACCCACAGTTTCGCTTGTTTGACAGCCTGGCGCAAGGTGCGGCAGAGGGATGGGGCGGTGATACCTACTCGGTTGTAAAAAACACAGAGACTGGAGAATTAGCCGGCATGGTTGCCCTAAATTGGGACACTTCTGCTGATGCCAAAGAGGCTTTCGAGGCTTTTAGCTCCTACAGCGACCTGCGTTTTGGCGCTAAGGCGGGTGACTATTGGGCTGGCGAAAGCTTTTTCAGCAGCTTGCTGCAAACCAGCGACAACAGTTTTGTGTGGTTAATATCACAAGACCTGGTTACGCTGGAAGCACTCCAGGAAGCCGCGCGATAGCAGGGGAAGATTAGATGCCCGATCGAAAACTGGACATAGCGCGCGTAAAAGCACTGATCTTCGATGTGGATGGCACGCTGTCTGACAGTGATGACCGCATGGTTGAGAGAGCCTTCGAGCTTCTGCGGTTTCTTTCACCACTGCTGGATGAAGAAAAGATCCAACGATTTTCGCGGAAGTTGATCCATGCTGCTGAGGGTCCCGGCAACTGGCTTTTGGAAATGGCAGACCGCGCGGGTTTGGACCACCTGGTAGCAAGGTTTTTTGACTGGAGAGAGTCTTCCCGGGAACGACAGGCACATCATTTCCCCGTCATTCCAGGTATTTTGCCGATGCTGCAGTTACTAAGCGGCCGCTATCCCTTCTCGATCGTGACAGCAAGGAACGAACTGACCACGTTCCAATTTCTGAACCTCAACGCGTTGCTTGATTTCTTCCCGATTGTGATCAGCTCGCAAACCTGCAGGCACACCAAACCGTTCCCTGACCCGCTCTTGCGGGCGGCAGAAGAAATGGGCGTGTCTATCGAGAATTGTCTGATGATTGGCGACACAATCACTGATGTTCGCGCTGCCAGGGCTGCCGGGGCGCAGTCGCTGTCGGTGTTGTGTGGCTTTGGCACGGAAAAAGAGCTGCGAAAAGCGGGAACGCACGCCGTAATATCCTCGACCAGCCTGCTCGCGACCTACCTGTCCGCAGCCAGCCTGGGGCAGCCGGAAGATTAATTTTCGGGGTTTATACCAAGCAAGTCGGGCTCTGAGGCGGGGGTAATCAACTGACCGCCGGGGAGCTGCTGTTCGAGCGTGACCAGGCGCTTTTCGAGAAATCCATAAATCCCAACCAGCACACCGACGATCCCACCGACCACTAAAGCAGCCTGTACACCGAACCGCTCTGCGATCGGCGCGCCCAAAAACAATCCGATTGGCATCAAGCCAATGCTCATGCTGGAAAGCACTGTGAAAACGCGACCTTGCATCTCGGATGGAACCTTGGTCTGCAGCAAAGGACCCAGGGCACCATTGGCAAGAGCCATCATAATTCCGGTGAAACCCATGAAGACAACGGCAGCAATATAACCAGACTGGGGCACTAAACCGATGCCGAGAATCCCCAAGCTGACACCAAGTATGCCGATCAGAACGGTATAGATTTTGCGTTTAAAGCCGCCCCAGACACTAAGCAAAACGCCGCCAATGATCGCGCCAACGCCGGAGGCAACCTGCAGCCAGGCTAATTCCTGGGCACCT
>JAAYZW010000085.1 GCA_012514645.1 Chloroflexota bacterium | reverse complement strand
TCGTTTTAATGGACATCCCTCCAGACAATATCCGCCTGGCTGGTGAGAATATCGCATCAGGACAATGAAGTTAAGGTAGAAAACATGTTGACGGTTGGAAAGGTTTTACAGGCTTTAGGAATGGACGTTGATCCGCGCGGTTGCAAGGATGTTGTAACCAACGGCTGCGTGGATTCACGCCTGGCAACCAAAGGCAGCCTGTTTGTCGCGCTCCCTGGTGAGAAGACCGATGGTCATCTCTACGTTGACCAGGCACTGCAAACCGGCGCGGTTTTAGCGCTGGTCGAACATCCGATTAAGAGCGCTTACCCGATTTTCCATTTGACCGACCGCCCGGATCGCTTGCGCAAAGCACCTTTTTCAGTCGTTGTTCCGAACACGCTTGCTGCCCTCCAGCAAATTGCCACATGGTGGCGGCAGCAATTCGAAATTCCGGTGGTCGGCATAACCGGAAGTGTGGGCAAATCTTCCACCAAAGAAACCGTTGGCGCGCTGCTCGGTTACAAGCTCAGGGTGCTCAAGAACAAGGGCAACATGAATAATGAGATTGGCTTGCCGCTGACCTTGCTCTCTTTAAATGGGAGCCACCAGGCTGCCGTGCTCGAAATGGGTTTTTATGTCCCCGGTGAGATCGATTTACTTTGTAAAATTGCCCAACCGCAAATTGGCATCATCACCAATATCGGCACTGTCCACGCAGAACGCGCTGGCGATATTCAGACTATTGCCACGGGCAAAGCCGAATTGGTTCAGTCACTCCCAAAAAAGGGGCTGGCTGTGTTGAACAATGATGACCCCATGGTGCGGGAAATGGCTGCCCAAACCAACGCCCGGGTGATTACCTATGGTCTTACCTCCGAAGCCGATGTCTGGGCAGATGAAATCCGTTCTGCTGGTCTTAACGGTATTCGTTTCTCTGCGCATTATGGTGCTGAAGTGCATAAACTTTCTTCCGAATTACTCGGGAGGCATTCTGTTTACAACCTGCTCAGCGCGATTGCGGTGGCATTCGAATTGGGGTTGACCTGGGCTGATATCGACCAGGCACTCAAGAGCCAGGATATGGTACAGCGGGTGCGGGTCTTCACAAGCCACACCGGTGCATTGGTGATTGATGACAGTTACAACGCTTCACCCACCTCGACCATCGCCGCTCTTGAGCTGCTGGATGAGCTGGAAGGTCGAAAAATCGCCGTCCTCGGAGACATGCTCGAGCTTGGGCAATACGAAACCGAGGGGCACGAGCAAGTCGGTCGCAAAGCCGCCCGGGTTGCTAAACAAATCGTCCTGGTCGGACCGCGCAGCATGCTTACACGCCATGCCATCCTTGACACCGGTTATCCCGAAGAAGCGGTGCGTTGGTTTGGACAGTCTGAAGAAGCTGCCCGTTATTTGCAGTCAACGCTGGAACAAGGACAAACTGTTTTGGTCAAAGGATCTCACGGAATGAGAATGGATAAAATTATCGCCGCCTTGGAGGAAAAGATCTAATGCAAGGGTTTTCACTGGCGATTGCCATCAGCAGCATCAGTTTCTTCCTCTCTGTCATTTGGGGCGGGCCTTTTATAAAACTGCTCACCCAATTCAACATCGGCAAGAGTATCAAGGAAGACCAACCTGCGTCTCACCGTACTAAAGAAGGAACCCCTACCATGGGTGGGTTCATGTTCCTGGTACCAATCACACTGTTGACCGTGATTCTGAATGCGGTCTCTCTCTTCGGCTCACGACTGATCGGTTCCTCCATCCTGGTGCCTTTGGCAGCCTTGTGGGCTTTCGCCCTCATCGGCGCTATTGATGACTGGGAAGGTATCCGTGGCTCCCGTAAAGGTCTGGGTATGACCGCCCGTACCAAGTTCATCCTGCAAACCATCGCCGCCCTTGTGCTGGCACTGCTGATGAAAGAAATGCTCCAGGTGCCGCACCTGTTTTGGCCTGCTGCTGAAACCGCGCTCGATTTTGGCTGGTTTTACATCCCGATCGCCACAATAATCATCGTTGGCATGGCGAATGGAATGAACTTCACCGACGGCGTCGATGGTCTCGCTGCCCTGATCGCGATGACAGCTTTTGGTATTTACGGAATCATCTCCTTGATGCAGGGGCAGGTCTACCTGGGTCGCTTCTGCTTCAGTGTAGTCGGTGCCCTGGCGGGGTTTTTGTGGTTCAACTGTAATCCGGCTCGCATAATTATGGGTGACACAGGCTCACAAGCCCTGGGCGCCTCGCTGGCAGTCGTAGCGCTGATGAGCGGTCGCTGGCTGTTCCTGCCGTTGATCGCCATCATCCCGGTGGCTGAATTGTTGAGCGTGATCATCCAGGTGAGCTATTTCAAGATCACTAAAGGTAAGCGTGTGTTCAAACGGGCACCAATCCACCATCATTTTGAGGAAATTAACTGGACCGAAAACCAGGTGGTGATTCGTTTTTGGATCATCGAACTGGTTGGCGCAATGCTCGGTCTTAGCCTGACATTTATAAGGTAATTATGAAAAATTATTCTGGGAAAAAGGTTATCATCATCGGAGCAGCCCGGCAGGGGCAAGCTCTGGCACGCTTCTTCACCAAGCGCGGCGCCAATGTGGTCGTCACCGACAACCGTGAAAAGGCTCAGCTGACAGAGGAACTAAAAGCGCTCGAAAGTCTGCCGCTGACCTTCGATTTCAGCGGACACCACGCAGATATTCTGGATGGCGCTGACCTGGTCTGTGTATCTGGCGGTGTGCCCCTGACAATTCCTTTCATCCAGGAAGCGTTGATTCACCACATTCCTCTGACCAACGACTCTCAGATTTTCCTGGAAGAGTGTTCCTGCACGGTCGCGGGCATAACCGGCTCTGCCGGCAAAAGCACCACCACCGCCCTTGTAGGTGCAATGGCTGAGACTACCTTCGCGATGAAGTCGAACAGGCAAAAAGCTTGGGTCGGCGGCAACATTGGCAATCCGCTTATCGACCACCTCGATGAGATCCAGGAAGACGACCTGGCAATCATGGAACTCTCCAGTTTTCAACTGGAATTGATGAAAAGGTCGCCGCAAATCGCTGCTGTTTTGAACATTACCCCCAATCACCTCGACCGTCATGGCAGCATGGCAGCCTACATCGACGCGAAATCGCGCATTATTTGGTACCAACACGCCGACGACATTGCCGTGCTCAACCGCGACGATGGAGTCTCGTGGGAGTTACAGCCCGACATCAAAGGCGATCTGATCAGTTTTGGGCTCAACAAGCTCGAAGGTCGCTCCAACGGCACCTACCTCGACCAGGACTGGGTTTGGCTGCAAATTGGCAAAGAAAAACTGAAAATGTTCCCGGTGGAATGGATCCAGC
>JAAYZW010000084.1 GCA_012514645.1 Chloroflexota bacterium | reverse complement strand
GGAAGATGAAGCCGTCGTCTCTGCGCTGCTTGAAGCCTATCCGGGTGCTTTCCATCTTGACCCCGCACCTGCTCAAAAATACCAGGTGCACGGTTTCACCGAGTTTGAAGGGAAGCAATATCACCCTGATCTCATCCACGCGCTCAGAATCTGGACCTTCACTTTCCAGACCAATGGTTTCTTCGCGGCAAAACTGATCAAGGATACCCAGATCCCACACGAATCTAGCAGCCCCCCCGCCAGAAATTTTCGCGCTACGGGTTACAAACATCTCTCCGCTGAACTCCATCAGGAACTAATTAATACCGTATCCGATACCTACGGCATCGACTTCAAAACCGTTCTCCATGATCTCGCCTTGATCCCTATGCGCAAAGAAGATGCAATTCAGCTCTTTCCTGTCGCTTATCTGGAAAGTTTCAAGACACTACCCTTCAATGCCATCGGTTTGTCGCTCGGTCGCTACATACGGGATCGTTTCGAAGCAAGTGTTGAGTTCATCTTGCGCTTTGGTCACTGCTTCACACACCACATGTGGGAAATGCCCGAAGATTATGCAGACCAATGGATGAGGGGGTTCGACATTCGCGGGGCCAATCTTGAAGGCTTTCAGCCCAGCACGGTCGTCGCCGTTCGTGACGCCGAAGGCAATAACCTGGGCGCGGCTAAATATTCAAGTAAACGGCTGCGCAACCTGCTGCCCAACCGTCATATAAGAAACAACTGAAACCTACATCAGCAGCATATCGATCAGATGCCGCAATATCGCTCCGCCAGCCAAGCAGGCTGTTTCCATGCGCAAGATTGTGTTACCTAACGAGATCTGCTCGAAGCCGAAGCTTTCCGCCTGGCTTACCTCTTCCGCGCTGAAGCCGCCTTCAGGTCCGATCAGCAATACCAACGATTGCTCTTTCTTGCCCACCAGGGGTTGTAAGGTTTGAAGGCAAACTCGCTGCACAATCGCCGTACCTTCCCAGGCAATCAATTTCAGGTCATAGCTGGCTGTATTCTTAAGCATTTCTCCGTAGGAAGATACCGGCAGTAAAATTGGGAGGCGAGAGCGTTGACTTTGTTCGGCAGCTTCACGGGCGATCGCTTCGAGCCTGTCTTGCCGGGCTCGATTCGTATTCAAATCTTGCACGAATGAACGTGAGGAGATGTATGGAATAAACCTCGCGATCCCGATCTCGGTCCCTTTTTGAATGATCCACTCGATTTTTTCACGCTTCGCCAGACTATAAGCCACACTCAGTTGAATCATTGGTTCAGGACGACCAGCCTGCCAGTCCATCACATGTCCGGTAACCAGATTGCCGGTCACGCCGTCAAGCTGCACCAGATATTCCCGCCCCGAGTTGTCCAGGACGACTACAGCGTCTTTTTTGGTGTCCAGCCTCAAGACTTTCCGAATCTGTTTCGACAAAGCCTCAGGAAAAGTCACCGTCCCCTCAATAATTTGATCTGGGTGTAAAAAGAATCTGTCCATGTCTCGATTTTACCTGAAAACTTGTAGGTTGAATAATAGATTTTCAGCTG
>JAAYZW010000083.1 GCA_012514645.1 Chloroflexota bacterium | reverse complement strand
GCTGGCGACAGGCTGGATGCTGTCGAATGATGCCTGGCCGCAATTAGACCATGCATTATTTTGTTATGTCTGTATTATGCTCGATCCCTGTCTGTATTTGGCAGGTGAACCAACATAAAAATAGATTAAAAGGAGAGTATTGTATGAATCAACCAATTCGTGTGCTTCAATGGGGTTTAGGGGCGATGGGCAGTGGCATGGCTAAGCTCGCGCTGCAGAAATCAGGCCTGCAGATCGTTGCTGCAATCGATGGACGACCAGACTACGTGGGTAAGGACCTGGGCGAAGTGCTCAAAATTGACCGGGTGCTGAATGTAACCGTAACGGACCAGCCCGAAACCGTGCTCGATAAGGAAAAAGTCGACGTGGTTGTCATCGCCACCACTTCCTGGACCGAGAAACAAATGCCCGACCTGCGCAAGATCCTCACCGCCGGCATCAACGTGATCTCGATTGCTGAAGAAATGGCTGCCCCTGAAGCCCAAAGCCCAGAGCTTGCCAAAGAGCTGGATGAACTTGCCAAGCAGCACAGCGTCTCCATTCTCGGCACCGGTGTGAACCCCGGTTATGTGCTGGACCTGCTCGTGGTCATGCTGAGCGGCGGCTGCCACACCGTGGAGCGCATTGAAGCTTCCCGGGTCAACGATCTCAGCCCCTACGGACCAACCGTGATGGACACACAGGGCGTCGGAACGACACCAGAAGCTTTTCATGCCGGAATTGAAGACGGCACCATTGTCGGACATGTTGGCTTCCCGGAATCCATCCAAATGATCAGCGACGCACTCGGACTGGGTGTCGATCGCATCGAACAAATACGCGAACCGATCATCAGCAAGGTCTACCGCGAAACCGCGCATGTCAAGGTGGAACCTGGCATGGTGGCTGGCTGCGCCCATACGGGCATCGGCTATGCCGGAGACAAAGAAGTTGTCCGCCTGATCCACCCGCAGCAGGTCCTCCCTGAATTGGAGGGGCAGGGCACCGGCGATTACATCAATATTTACGGTGTGCCTGAAGTGCATATGGCTATCACCCCTGAATATGCCGGCGGCATTGCCACACAGGGCATCGCTGTCAACATGATTCCTCATATTTTTGCAGCAACCCCTGGGTTAAAGCGTATGATTGACCTTCCGACCCCCGCGGCACTGATGGGCGCAAGCGCCTACACACGGAGAGTGTGAGGTCTGTATGACAAGTATTTCCGCAGGAACCTGGGTTGAAATCGAAAGCGTGGTGCTCAGCCCGGAAGAACGGGCACCAACTGTACCAGACGACACCAAGCAGACCCCTTACATCATGTGGGTTTCAGGTTTTCTCGCTGAAGACGCGCGAGTTGGCGATACTGTGCGTGTCAAGACCATTATCGGGCGCGAACTGAGCGGAAAACTGGTCAGGGTTAACCCGAACTACACCCACAGTTTTGGCAAAACTGTCCCGGAACTGCTCAAGATCGGAACGGAGTGGGAACGATGAGTAACCGCGACAATTCATATGCCGCAGTAATGGCGCGCAAAAACGAAATCATGAAGATGTCCACCGGGCTGGATTACGAGGTCTACGCACATAGCCCGATCGCTTTCGATTACGAACGCATGATGGACGACACTGGCTATACGATGGAAGACGTCGTACGCATCCAACATGAGACCAAGGTGGGCGATACGCCCCTTTTCGAACTGCACAATCTGACCAAGGCTGTTCGCAAAATTTCTGAACCAGGCAAGGGCGCGCGCATCCTTTTGAAGGATGAAGCTGCCAACGCTTCAGGCAGTTTCAAAGCTCGCCGCGCGGCTGTGAGCGTTTTTGAAGCCGCGACCAAGGGTTATAAAGGCGTAATCGCTGCCACCAGCGGCAATTATGGCGCGGCGGTCGCTTCGCAGGCGGTGCAGCGTGGTTTGAAATGCATCGTCATCCAGGAAGTTTATGACTCTCGTGGTGTTGGTCAGCCTGAAATCGTTGAAAAAGGTCGCAAATGTGAAGCTTATGGCGCTGAAGTGATCAAACTGACCGTTGGTCCTGAGCTTTTCTACATCCATCTGCTCACCCTTGAAGAAACAGGCTTCTTTAACTCAAGCCTGTATACACCCTTCGCTGTCAAAGGTGTTGAGTCACTGGGTTGGGAGATAGGCAACCAGGTCAAAGACCGATATGGTAAAGCGCCGGAGGCGGTGATTATCACCCATGCGGGCGGCGGCAACCTGACTGGAACCGCACGTGGGTTGCTGGCTGCCGGCTGTGAAGACACCCGCGTGGTGGCTTGCTCGGTGGATCTGAGCGGGCTGCATATGGCGTCAGACCACGACTTTAATCGCAAATCTTTTACCACCGGTCACACTGGTTTCGGTGTGCCTTTCGCCACTTGGCCCGACCGGGCGGACGTGCCTCGCAACGCGGCACGCTCGCTGCGTTACATGGACGAATACCACCTGGTAACCCAGGGAGAGGTGTTTTATATTACTGAATTGCTGACCAAGCTTGAAGGTATCGAACGAGGACCGGCTGGCAATACCAGTTTGACCGCCGCGGTCGCGCTGGCACGGCAAATGGATGAGGAAGAGATTATCGTCGTCCAGGAAACCGAATACACTGGTGCTGGCAAGCATCACAACAGCCAGCTGAGTTTCGCCCGTGAAAACGGCATCGAAATTCGCCGCGGTGACCCCAAAGACAACATCCCTGGCAAGACGATCGTGATTCCCGAGCGGCTGGACCAGGTTTGGGGCAGGGCGCAGGATATCGAAAACCTGCGCAAGTCTTACCTCAGGAATGCTGCCAGAACCCACCCCCTTTCAGATTGGGACGAGGGCGATGTGAGTTTCCTTGCTAAAGACCTGAAGACAGAGCAGGACTGGATCCGGCAGCAAATGGAACAGATGAATGGAGAATAAACTATGACCGATGAACGAATCATTCAATTTGAGCAGCGTCATGAAGTTCTGAAGGAACTGAGCGACGCGGAACTGAAAGACAGGTTCTGGGAGCTATGCAACCAGGTCGTGGAACCGATCGTTGACCTGGCAAGGACGCACACTTCGCCTTCGATCGAGCGCTCGGTTTTGCTGCGCATGGGCATTGACAGCCAGAGTGCGCTGGGCGTTGTGGACCGTATTCACCAGGCGGGCTTGCTGGGCAAAGGCGCCGGGCATGTTTTGCTGCGCCTGTCTGAAAAGCGCGGCGGTAATGTCCGCGAAGCCGCAGCCGCGATTCTTGAAGATAAAGAAGTATTGGACGGATTATTTGGCGAGGTGCAGGCATGAGCAACCCGAAACCCCTGGACAAGAACCAAAAACTTGACATCGAAGATATCCTCGAGAATTTAGAAGACTACCGTCCACCACGCAAAGGCTGGACCTGGCGCGTGAAACCCGAAGGCGGCGTGGATATGGGACCCTTCCATTACCGAGATATGTCCGAACCGCTCAAACAAAGCATCGGGCTGCCCGCTTCCAAATACTTTGACAATATTGACCCGCAGCCCGCACCAGTAGTGACCAGTGAAATCGCCTCAGGGCGCTTCGAGGATGATATTCGCCGCATGCGAATGGCAGCTTGGCACGGCGCGGACCACCTGATGGTCATTCGTCATACCGGTCAGAGCCACATCGACGGCTTGATGGAAGGTACCCCCGAGGGCGTGGGCGGCGTGCCGATCACGCGCAAACAAATCCGAGCTTCCCGCAAAGCGATTGACATGATCGAGGATGAGGTCGGGCGACCGATTAACTTCCACAGTTATGTGTCGGGCGTGGCAGGACCAGAAGTGGCTGTGCTCTTTGCCGAAGAAGGCATTAACGGCGCGCACCAGGATCCGCAATATAACGTTCTCTACCGCAACATCAACATGTACCGCTCATTTGTAGACGCAGCGGAAGCCAAACATGTAATGACTGAGGGCGGTATCTTCCAGATCGACGGCGCCCATAATGCCAACGCCACTGCCAAGGCTGGCTGGCTGGTTATGCCCGAATTGCTCGTGCAGCATGGCATTAATTGTGCTTATTCACTCGCTTCGGGCATGCCCAAAGAGCTGATTGGCTTGTCAACAGTGCCGCCCAACTCTCCGCCTGCACCCAAACTTTGGTATGACCTGCCCTATGCCGTGGCTTTGCGCGATTTCTTCTCAGACTTCAAGATGCGCGCCCAGCAGAACACGCGTTACATCGAGTCGGACATCGAAGAAGCTACCCGCACTCACGTGATTGACACGCTGATCTCGATGCTCACCAGCGCTGATATTCAAAGCACGATCACGCCTGACGAAGGGCGTAACGTGCCCTGGCACTACAATAATATTCGCGGCATCCAAACGGTTAAGCAGACCTGGGCTGGGCTGGACGGCATCAATGAGTTGGTCAGCCTGAAAATGGACGGACCGCTGGGCGAAATGTCTCGTGATATTCGCGAACGCGCAGTCGCTTTTCTTGAAGAGATTATCGAGGTGGGCGGTTACTTCGCGGCGGTTGAAAAAGGCTTTTTCGTCGATTCCGCTCAATATCCCGAGCGCTCCGGCGATGGCATTGCCCGTGATGGTGATGGCGGCGTAGCAGCCAACAGCATCGTTAAGCGCGACGCTGACTATATGGCGCCAGTTTGCGGTCACTTTGGCAACAATAACCTGCCAGAAGGCACCGAAAGCGCCTGTGAACCGATTGGAGGCTGCACATTATGCCACCCCGAGCTGATCGCTTACATTGATGAACTCGACACCGAAGACTCCGTGGCGAAACGCATGGAAGCCACTTACCCTTACCGCAAGGGCAACCTGATCCGCCCCGAGGTGGAATGGGCTGGCGACGGTGTGGTTTTGCTGCAAATGATGATCCCTGATAACGAAGATTATGCCCGCGAGGCAGGGCTGGAAGTTGCCCGCCGCATGGGACTGAAAGACCCTCAGGTGATCAACCTGATGGTGCTTCACCCCGCCGAAGGCTGCTTCCTGGAAGTCAAGGGTAAGGTTGATTTTGACGTCGACCGCACCACACTCAAGATCCCGGAGAAGGTAGAACTGCTGCCCGAAGAAGAACTGCGTGAGGCAGTCAAGAAAACCACACTTACAGTCGTTGCCGGCACAGTCGGTGAGGACGAGCATAGCGTTGGCTTGCGCGAGATTTTGGATATCAAGCACGGCGGCATTGAGAAGTATGGTGTGAAATACCATTATCTGGGGACCTCCGTACCGGTTGATAAGATGATCGACGCGGCGATTGAAACCGGCGCTAACGCCATTCTGATCTCGACGATTATCAGCCACAATAACGTTCATCGACAGCAGATGACCAAGCTGGCAGAACTGGCAACCGAGAAGGGTATCCGCGACAAGGTCGTTTTAATTGCCGGCGGCACCCAGGTTACCCCTGAAATGGCGGCTGAAACCGGCATGGACTCCACCTTTGGGCGCGGAACCAAGGGTAACCAGGTTGTAGACGCCATCGTGAAAGCCATGCGGGCGCGCAACCTGCTTTAGGATTTTAGTGGATATTCTGACAATTGAGGTCGGTTCGACCATTACCAAAGCAAACGCCTTCCGGCTCCTGCCGGAAGGTCGTTTTGAGCCTTTCGCGCAGGGCGTTGCTGCCACCACTGTGGAGGACGGCGACGTTTATATTGGTGCAGAAGCTGCCATGGCAGACCTGACCGCGAGTCTGGAGTCACCTCTCGATCAGCCGGAAATTCACCTGAACAGCTCAGCTGCCGGCGGTTTGCGAATGACCGTGCACGGACTGACTTATAACATGACTGCCAGGGCGGCGCGTGAAGCCGCCCTGGGCGCCGGCGCGATCATTAAAATGGTTACTGCCGGTTTGCTCGAAGACGACGATCTGGCAGAGATCGAGGAAATCAAACCAAACATCATCCTGCTGGCTGGTGGTGTCGATTACGGCGAAAAGAATGTTGTATTGCGCAATGCCGAGAAACTGGCTTCACTGGGGCTTGATGCGCCAGTGTTGTATGCCGGCAATGTTGCCATTCGCAGACAGGTCTGCCAGATCTTCAACAGCTGCGGTGAGCAGGAAGTGATGGTGACAGACAATGTCTTCCCGGATATAGACGTGCTCAACGTGGAGCCAATCAGAGAATTGATCCAGGAAGTATTCAACCGCCATATCATCCATGCCCCCGGCATGCAGCGGCTGCGCGAACTGACCGATAAGCCGATTTTGCCCACCCCGGGTG
>JAAYZW010000082.1 GCA_012514645.1 Chloroflexota bacterium | reverse complement strand
TGCTTTGCACCAAGAGCAACACCACCCGCGTGATGCAGGGCATGTATAAAGACGGTCTGGTCACGCGCAAAAACGACCCGGAAGACGGACGCAGTTACAACCTCTATCTTACCGAAAAAGGCAAAGAGCTGCTCAACAAGGTCTACCCGGGCTTCATGAAACAAATTGAATCGCTCATGTCTTGTTTCAGCGAGCAGGAAACTTCCAAATTCCTGGAAATCAGTCAATACATCGAAAGCAACTTATCACCCGATTCCTCTCTCAGCCTGACAAATTCACAAGTCCTCGGCTGGCATAATGGACACCGGGGGTTAGGATGACAATAAAAAAACCTGGCATTACCGCCAACAATTTCTATCGTTTCAAAAGGAGAAACCAATGAAGAAAGCTATTTGTTAATTGCAATCGCCCTGATTGCGACTCTGATTTTGGGTGCCTGTGGGACCCCAGCAGAGACCCCCATTGAACCGGAAGTCCCGGTAGTTGAAGATGAACCGAGTGTCGAAACCGCCACAACACTGCGTATCTGGGCTGACGAACAGCGCGCCCCCGTTCTGAACGATCTGGGTGCCCAGTTCCAAGCTGAATACAACGTTGAAGTGGTCGTCGAGAATATCTCTGGTGTTCGCGATCAATTCCTCGTGGCTGCCCCCGCTGGCGAAGGTCCCGATATCATTGTCCTCGCCCACGACCAGCTCCCTGCTCTGACCGAATCCGGTCTGATCGCTGAGCTCGACCTGGGCGCCAAAGCCGCTGGCTTTGACGAAGAGTCCCTGAAAGCTTTCAGCTACGAAGGCAAACTCTATGGCATGCCCTATGCCCGTGAGAACCTGGGCTTCTTCTATAACGCCGATGTTGTTGATGAAGTTCCCGATACCTGGCAAGGCGTCTACGACCTCAGCCGCGAGCTGATCGACGCTGGTGAGGTTCAATACGGCATGGTTTTAGCCGGCACCTCCTACGACGCTTATCCCTGGATGACCTCTCAGGGTGGCTATGTCTTCGGGCTTGACGCCAACGGCGACTATAACCCGATGGATGTTGGTGTTGGCTCCGATGGCATGATCGCTTTCGGTGAAATGGCTCTGCAGTGGCTGGAAGACGGTATCCTCTCCGATAACCTCGACAACACCACCGCCAAATCCATGTTCCTGAACGGCGATGTCGCCTTCTTTATGAATGGTCCCTGGGAAATCAATAACCTCAAAGCCTCCGATCTGAACTTTGGCATCGCCAAATTCCCCGATGGCGGCTATCCTTTCCTCGGTGTCCAGGGCTTCGCAGTCAACTCAATGTCTGAGAACGTTCTGCTTGCCCAGACCTTTCTAACCGAATACATCGCCAACGAAGAAGCCATGATGGCGCTCTACGAAGCAGACCCCCGCGGTCCTGCTTATCTGCCCGCTGCCGAATTGGTTGACGATCCTTACCTGCAGGCTATCGCCGAAGCCGGTGAAAACGCTGTGCCCATGCCTGCCATCCCTGCAATGGGCAAAGTATGGGGGGACTGGGGCAACGCCCTCACCTTCATCTTTGACGGTTCCAAGACCCCAACAGAAGCATACACGTTCGCCCAGGAGGCTATCGTTGCCGCTATCGCTGAAGACACAACTGGCATGGTCAACCTGCCCGGTTCCTGGCAAATTGCCGCTGGTTTTGAATGCGAATGGGATCCTGCCTGTGCCGCGACCGCTATGACCCTCGGTGACGACGGTCTCTACACAGCTACCTTCAACATCCCCGCTGGTGATTACGAAATCAAGGTTGCCCATGACGGCGGCTGGGATACCAACTATGGTGTCGACGGCGTCCCTGGCGGCGACAACATCCTGTTCTCTGTCGGAACTGAAGGCGAGGTCACCTTCGTTTATGACCCCGAAACCCACTTACTGGATATCCAGCTCCCGTAAGACTTAGTCTGTCGAGGAGGCTTGCAGCAGCAAGCCTCCTTTTCTCAACAGAGAAAGGAGAGTTATCTGATGGCTGACAACACGCCTGCCTCTGGCGCGTTTGCTAAAAAGACACTTTTTGGAGCCGGCAATTTACTGACCTATCTGATAATCCTCATCGTGGATATTGCCCTGGGGTATTTTGCGTTCAGGCTCTTTAGTATGGGGTACACCCCATTGGGGATTTGTTTTGTAATCATCATCATCATGATCAGCGTTGCCTTCCTTGTTCCGAAGGCATATATGTTTAAATGGATGGCTGTCGGGCTGTCTGCCTGGCTGCTTTTCTCAATCTTCCCGATTGTCTATACGATTTACAACGCCTTTACCAATTACGGAGATGGTCACCTGATCACCCAGGCACAGGCAATCAATCAGATTGAAGCGCAAACTTATCTGCCCGAAACCGGCAAAGCCTACGAGTGGATCGCCTACCGATCCCCGGAAAACGAATATCTGCTCTGGCTCAAGGATGGCGAAGGCAACACCACACTGGTTACCCAGGTGGACGCTGAGGGGGATGCCGAAAAAGAGATCGTTAGCGGTCAAAATGGCATCGGCGAGATCGACGAAGCCGGCGCACCGGTGACGATTGATGGCTATCAGCGTCTAAACCGCGTCACGGCATCGATCGATCAAAACCTGACCAATATCAAATTTGGTGACCCCGAAAAAACCATTCAGGTGCGCTCTCCATCGGAAGCCGCTGAGCTTCTCCCGCTCTTCGCATACGACCGGGAGACCAACACCTTCACCGACCAGCTCACCGGCAGGGTCTATTTTGATGAAAAGGGCACCTATACTGCCCGCACCGGTCAGAGGCTGATCCCCGGTTATAGCGCCCTGGTTGGTGTTGACAATTTCGTCCAATTCATCAACAGCCCCGGTTTGCGCGGTCCGTTGGTCACAATCGCGATCTGGAACTTCATGTTTGCGACTGGCAGCCTTTTGCTGACCTTTTCGCTGGGTTTGCTGATCTCGATTATTTATGGCGATCCCAAGTTCAAGGGCAAAAAGTTTTTACGCTCGCTGCTGCTGATCCCCTACACGATTCCCAGCCTGATCACCATTTTGATTTGGCGCGGCATGTTCAACCCCGACCTGGGGATTATTAACCGCGTACTCTTCACCGTTTTCAACATCTCACCGCGCTGGTTTACGCAGCCCTGGCTGGCACGCGCTGCCCTGCTGATCGTCAACACCTGGTTGGGCTACCCCTACTGGATGCTGGTCACCAGCGGCGCCCTGCAATCCATTCCTGGTGACATCTACGAAGCCGCCGAAATCGATGGGGCAAGCGGCTGGCAAAAATTCTGGGGCATCACCCTGCCCCTGCTGCTGGTCAGCGTCGGACCCTTGATGATCTCTTCGTTCATCTTCAACTTCAACAACTTCAACCTGATTTACGCTTTTATCAACGGTGGTCCGCCCATCCCAACGGCTACCACCCAGGCAGGCTACACCGATATCATCATCAGCTACGTCTATAACCTGGCATTCGCCAGCGGGCGCGGCGTGCAATATGGCTATGCCTCGGCAATCTCGTTGATTCTGTTCATCCTTATTGCAGTCATGTCATTGCTGCAATTCAGATTCACGAATATGTGGGAGGAGGTTGGCGAAAATGTCTAAAAAACCCAAGTCCATCAAACGCAGCCGCACCATCGGGCTGGTCTGGCGCTGGGTATTGGCAGTGGTCCTGATTCTTTTCAGTATTTTTCCTGTGCTCTGGATTATTTCTGCCTCGATCAACCCGGTTAACGACCTTGCCAATCAGCAGTTGATTCCCAATAATTGGAGTTTTGACAACTTCAGGCAGCTGGTCACCAACCCAATTTTCCCATTCTTCACCTGGTTAAAAAACTCGCTGGTGGTTTCCACCGTTTCGACCCTGTTGACGCTCTCGCTGACCACACTGGCGGCTTTTGCCTTCTCGCGTTTCCGTTTCAGAGGGCGTCAGCCCTTGCTGAAGTCGATTTTGCTGGTTCAGAGCTTTCCGAACCTGCTGGCGATTGTGGCTTTGTTTACCATCATCAAGCAAATTGGCGATGTCGTCCCCTGGATGGGTCTCAATACTCACACCGGTCTTATTTTGGTCTACTCAGGCGGCGCCATGGGCATGAATATCTGGCTGATGAAAGGCTATATGGACACAATTCCACGGGATATTGATGAATCTGCTCACGTGGACGGCGCTACCGACTGGCAGGTATTCTGGAAGTTGATTCTGCCCTTGCTGCGACCGATTCTTGTGGTCATTTCCATTTTGAGTTTCATTGGCACTTACGGCGAGTTTATTATCGCCCGCACGCTGCTGACACAACGGGAAATGCAAACGGTTATGGTCGGTTTGCAGATTTTCACATCAGGGCAATATACCAAGAATTGGGGTATTTTTGCCGCCGGTGCGCTTATCGCCGCCCTGCCGATCATGATCATTTACTTGATCTTGCAAGACCAGATCGTCGGCGGTCTGACCCAGGGTTCAGTCAAAGGTTAAACAAATTTCACGGTGGAAGGGGCAGTCCCCCTTCCACTTATCAAACGTCCGGGCGGGCAAACTATGTTCGCGGTGCTTGAGTGTTCACGATTGAGACCTCCCCCCGCGATTATGGTATTTAGATGGTTTTTCTCAGATTGAGAATTCCTTGCTCAGGTATCAGCATTTCTCAATGTGAATGGTAGATCAAAACGTAAAATGCAGGGGTAATCGGACTCCGAGTCGGCAGGGGTGGGTTCAGTACGAGGGCGGGAGCCTCTGTAGGGGGACCCGTCCGTACGATTGGAAACTGCTTGTCAAAATCGCGTACTGGTTCTGTAGGGCGAGATTGAGGAGGTTGTGGCGTTGGTATACCGCTGATATTGTCCCTCCTCAATCCGCCGATTTCAATAATCACACACGCATCGGCGGATTGGAGGCGTGATACACTCTTGTCAATGGAATTATCCGCCACCTCCAATCTCGCCCTACGAGCTGCTCCAGTGACAACGTGGCAGCCGTCCCCTAAACGTATAACTGATCCGTACGGGCTTGGCATCGGTGGGTCCGGCTAATTGTGTGGTGATTCTACGTTCGTGATTGTGACCTTCCCCTACACTTGTGTGCACGTAAAATAAACATTCTTTGGATTTTATGAGTGCAAAAAACCATATTATTCCATATTGAGAATTGCTGGCTCAGGTATTGACAACTACAAATTTTGTGCTATGCTGGTGTATGTACAACACATCGTTCACTATTTGTTTCTCCAGATTAACTTGTCGTAAGGGCGATAGCCATCCTTGGTCTTGCAGCCCAATCTTGAAACAAAATTATCTATCCACTATCATCAGTTTACATAACCAAATACGAAGGGAGAAAATTATGAAAATCAAACACCTGCTTTCAATTATTTTTGTCCTGGCTTTGTTCGCTGGTAGTATCAACGTCGATGCCGCCAGCCCCAACAATGCAATCCCGCCCGCTCAACTCCCATGGAGTATCAAATATGTTGATAATACGAGTCTAAGCGATGTTGACCATGTATCCATTGCGCACCACCCTTCCACAGGAAGGGCTTATATCAGCTATTACGACGCAAAAGATTTCAGCCTTTGGGTGGCACAAGAAACTGACCGCGGTACTGGTAACTGTTACAACAAAGATTGGATTTGCACGAAGGTTGATTCGACCGGAGATGTCGGCCTGTATAGTTCGATCGATGTGACCACATACCGCCCAATACCGTTCGGAGCGTTCTATACCTTGATCGGAGTTTCTTACTACGATCTCGATAACCGCTCGCTCAAGTATGCCGAATTCGACCAATATTTAAACCCATTAAATCAATGGACTATTTCTACGGTGGACCAATCTGAGTTTATCTTAACTGAAAGCCGCGGATTGTATACCTCAATGAAATTCAATCTGGACAAGGACCCGGTCATTGGCTACCACGCCCGGCAGATAGCTTCCGCAGTTACCGACCCATATGGAGCGGTTAAGATCGCCAAATATGTAAAAACTGGAGGAACCGGCTGCAATGGTGCGAGCCACCCCGGTGCCTGGAGCTGTGTTTTGATTGATAGCAACACAACTGTAGCAACTGGCTCCCATGTGTCTATTGACCACACATATGAGGGCATTTTACAGATTGCGTTCTATGACGCAT
>JAAYZW010000081.1 GCA_012514645.1 Chloroflexota bacterium | reverse complement strand
TCAGGTTGCGGACCAATTCGACATCCTGATACAAACCACGCTCTTCGGGAAGGTAGCCAATCTGGTTCAATTTTTCTTCATTCATGGGACCGCCCAAGATCTCGACTGTGCCTTTATCGGGCTGATAAATATCGAGAATGATGCGGATCGACGTGGTTTTTCCTGAACCGTTCGGACCGAGCAGACCAAAAATCTCGCCCGGGCGAACGCTGAAAGATACGTCTTTGACGGCTTTGGTTTCACCGAAACTTTTCGCGATGTGATTGACAACGATTGTGTCCATAAACAACTCCATCTAATAATATTGCTTCCCGAAACGATTGTACTACAGGCAGCCCGGCAGAAAATACGGGAGTGCATAGTTGTTTACAGTCTCTTAACATGAAAAACGCCTGTGCCTTTTTGCCCACGTTCTGAACCCACCCCTTCGGTCTAAATTCAGGTAGGGATACGGTTGCCACGTCGTCCCGGGAACAGCCGTAGGGCGAGATTGGAGGTGCCGCTAATTCCATTGACGAGCATGTGTTGCGCCTCCAATCCGCCGATGCGTGTGTGAATATTGATATCGGCGGATTGAGGAGGGACAATATCACCGGTATACCAACGCCACAACCTCCTCAATCTCGCCCTACAGAACAGCCTGCAGTGTATGCGGTTATTGATTTGTTGTGGGGGGACGGTTGCCTCGCCGTCTCTGAAGCAGCCGTAGGGCGAGATTGGAGGTGCCGCTAATTACATTGATAAGAACGTGTTGCGCCTCCAATCCGCCGATGCGTGTGTGATTATTGATATCGGCGGATTGAGGAGGGACAATATCACCGACACACCAACACCTTGAGGAACAGGCAGGCCAGTTCCCTGCTGATGCTCCCCGTTCCCTGATCCCCGCTCCCTTCTCCCTGCTCCCTTCTCCCTATTCCATCCTCCCCGGTCACTCTTTTTCGTAAGGCTCACCCTCAGCAGCTGGAGCCTGACCTTTGCCAATGAAGCCGGCAAGCACGATCATTGTGATCAGGTAGGGTGCCATCGCCATAAATTGAGGCGGAATCAGGCTTCGAAGCAATGAAAGTTTGGAGCCAATCGAATCGGCAAAGCCAAAAAGCAGCCCTGCGCCCAGTGAACCGAGCGGCATCCAGTTACCAAAGATCATCGCCGCAAGTCCGATAAAACCTTTGCCCGCAGTCATGCCTTCGTCAAACCTGCCCACCGAACCAAGCGTGAAAAACGCGCCTGCAATCCCAGCCACCAAGCCGCTAAGCATCACGCCCATGTAACGGGTTTTAATTACATCGATACCGAGCGTATCTGCAGCCTTGGGGTGCTCGCCAACACTGCGGAAGCGCAAACCCCAGCGCGTTTGGAAGAGCGCTACTTGCAGCACAATCAGGATAATGAACATCAGGTAGACAAAAATATTCTGGTTGAAGAGAATTGGTCCGATCAAGGGGATGTCAGCAAGCAGCGGTATCGGCACGCGTGAAAACATAACCGGCTGATTCAGCCGCGGAATCGTCTGCAAGAATTTTTGTGAAATAAAACCGGTCATTCCGGCTGAGAAAATATTGATGACCGTGCCCGAGATGGTCTGATTGACTTTATATTTGATCGAAAGCACACCAAGCAACAGACCGAGCAAAACCGCCGACGCGATTCCGCCGAGCATACCAATCCAGATGTTTTTAGTCAGGCTTCCGGCAATCGCTGCCGTCATCGAAGCCATCAGCATCATACCATCAATTGCGATGTTAACGATGCCGCTGCGTTCCGCCAAAATGCCCGAAAAAGCGGCCAGAGTAATCGGTACTGCCAGCAGCACCGCGCTTGAGAGCATGCCTGCCAGGTTGACGGATGTCCCCGCCGCCTGCCAGACCAGAAAAGCCAGCATCAGGAAGAGCCCGGAAACACCAACCATCAGGTTGGTCTGTTTCCCAAACCCCCTGATCAGTTGATAAATGCCGATAGCCAGGGTAATCACCGCCAGGATAATCAGCGTCAGCCGTGATGGGAAAACCAGGTCCCGCATGGTGCCCTGGTTGATGCCACCGGGGGTCATTACAAAGCGTGTTGTAAGATCGTTTGCGGTGTTGAGGGCAAAAACGAAGAAGATCAGGAGGGCGATCACTATTTCGGTGATCCCAATCCCTAATTTTCGGGCAGGAGAAATGTCGTGAATTTTTTTGTGTTCAATCAAATTGG